>JAMOMO010000142.1 GCA_027067035.1 Desulfobulbaceae bacterium | reverse complement strand
GCTGTTTTGTGCGGGAGCTTATCACGGCAGGCTGTTCACCTGCCGCTGAATGCTCCCTTTTTTATTTCAGTCACTGCATGCTTCAACCACCACTGAATCCAGCCGGTAACAGAGCTCACCATCCCTGTCGGTTCGAACCACACTTTCACTGTAAGTCTCAAGGGTCGCCAGACTCGTATCAGATGGATATCCAAAACGATTATTCTTTCCCACAGACACAATGGAGATGTCGGGCCGCACAATACTCAGAAAATCAGGATCAGTACCAAAGGCTGAACCATGATGCGATGCCACAAACAGACTGAGACCTGATGGAGAAAGCAGGCCCCTGATATCATGCATCAAACGCCTTTCAACCGATTTCCCCACGTCCCCCATGACCAGCATACTCCGGTCCTGGGGAGTCGTCAGAAGCAGGACATGAGAGTTATGATTCAGACTCTTCCCAGCATCAATAACCGGCCATAGAACCCGTATCACATAGCCCTGCCAGGAAAGCGAATCACCTGCAGAGAGACAACGCTGTGAACTGTCACCTGAAAGAAGCGCATGGGTCTTTTTCTGGAACTGTTCTTCTTCCGGATGAAGCTGCTGCGGCTCAAAGCAGTTCCAGAGTACGGTGGTACGTGGCCAGGCGTCCCTTATCTGAGCAGAACCTCCGGCATGATCGGGATGAAGATGGCTGAGGAGCAGATAATCAAGATCCTTCACACCATGATACTTCAGCCTCGACAGAACGTGAGGTGCATATCGGGCAAGACCGGTATCGATCAGAAAGCCGTGCCCGTCACGTTCCAGCAGGATGCTCTGTCCCATTCCCACATCAAGAACCACCACCCTGCCCCCCGTTCCATACACATCGGATACGGTAAAAAAAGTAACAGCCAGCAGAAAAAGAACTGCTTTTCTTTTCAGCATTCTGCAGAATCCTCTTCAGGAGGTCTCTGCTCTGCACCCGAGAGAATAAGGGCAAACAACATACCAAGAAAAGCTGAAAAAACATTCAAGCCCACATCACGCCAGTCACCGACTCTGTCTGCAAGAAAATATTGAAACAGTTCATCCAGAAAGGAGATGGAAACACAGGCAGCGACGGCGGTTTTTCTGCAGAACAGTTTTTGTGTAAGAAAACCGAACAGACCAAAGAGGACAATATGAATCTTTTCAACAAAGGGGAGGCTGAAATACAAGAGTATCAGCAGCGGCACGACCCAGGCGAAATGATACACATAAGGACTCTTTGCTTCCCGTAACAATGCAAGAAACATAACAGTCAGTACAGTTCCGAAAAACAGACCAAGCCAGAGACTCAATTCTTCGGGGGAAAAGCGATTCATTATATGGAGCTGTAAAGGACGACCGTAGAAAGAAAACAACGGGATAGAAAAAAGTGACAGCAGCCAGGTCAGAAGCAGTACTTTTCGTCTACCGGTTTCGGGCAGCCCATGCATTATCTCACCACCAGCTTTTTCACCAGTCCCACCACACTTTCGGCATAAAAACAGAAGATCATGCCCAGCACCACAGTTCCTGTGGTTACCCAGAAGAGGATCAGATGCAGGGTCTGATGTTGATAGAAAAACAGGTCGAGGACAAAAAGGATCAGTCCCATGTGCAGCAGTGAAGAACCGACTCGAACCCAATAGCCCTTTCTGGTAAAGTTCAACCACTCACTGCCCGCAAGTGCCAGGATGAAAACAACAAACTGCAGCACAAGAGATGTGACAAGAACCACCACCAGCCCCATCATAATTCCTTTCAGGAAAGATACCGCCAGAGCAGCCGCAGCAAGCAGTGCCGTAAAGCGAAGCAGCCACCTGCCGGGAAGCAGTCTTTTGGGAATACAGATCCCCAGAAGAAGAATAAGAACAATGAGAAAAGGAGCTGTAACTGCATTCATCTTTGCCATATACGCCGCTTTGACCAGCGGTGCCATTTCCTGAACCTGTGCCATTTTGAAGTAAAACATTGAATAGATACAGATTGCGGAAATAACAAAAAGCACTGCCGCAGTGGCGAGAATAAGATAAAAATCCAAGGACGTTTTTTTCTTCATAATCTCTTTTGATTTTCCTGGTTAAAAATGCTGTATCTCATTTCAAAGGGTATGCTCCCCTGGGAAAAAGAATGAGGACAGAAAAGTGAATATCATGGCTCCGAAACAGAGTATTCCAAGCAAAGAGCTGAAGTACCACATACCTTTTCTGCTGACATAGAGACGGGTATGGAAGTAGGTGGAGTATATTGCCCACATCATGATGGAACTGCATATCTTGGGATCCCACCACCAGTTCGGCCCCCAGGCCTTCAAGGCCCAGGGATAGCCGAGCAACATACCAAGGGTCAGCATGAAATATCCTGTCTTTGCAAACCCATAACCAAGTTTCTCAACATTTTTGTCATGGCTGACAACCATAAAGACAGAGGTAACAAAACTCAGGCTTATACACGCATAGGAGATAAACAGGAGCGGTGGATGAAACCACATGTATTCGGCATTATAGTAGAATATCATTTTAGGATAGAGCTGCATAAACAGACCGAATCTTTCCCCATGATGCATTTCTGAAGTAAACCAGGGTCCCACCTCAGCAAAAAAACGGGGAAGCGGATCTGTGAACGGATTTGCGGCAAAATAGAGAATGGCCACCTGCAGTGCCAGCAGAAGATGAACCGCACCACGAAATCTGTGGTGTTGCATCCTGAAATGAGCAATCACTGCCAGAACGGTATAACAGAGAAACCAGAAATAGTACTTTCCGTTTTCAATCCAGAGCGGGATGGCGTAACGTGGAGGATTATCGACATCGTATAGAGGAAAGGCATAGGAAGCATTTACATTCATCATTTCAAGCTGCCTGTTCAAGGCATCAGCAATCCGGGACGGCAGCTCCAGGGGC
>JAMOMO010000141.1 GCA_027067035.1 Desulfobulbaceae bacterium | reverse complement strand
AAAAATTTTCACCTACCTGTCACTTCCGGCTCTGCTCGAACAGGGCCGTCAGATGGGGAAAGCATTGCCGGAAAAAGATCGGGATGAGTATTTTGCTCTCTTGAAACAGTGGGAAGGATGGGGGGCAGCAGCCTATGGTGCCTGGCATGAAAAGGGCGTTGTTAAGGATAAGGCGGAAATACTTTTTGATAAAGACAAACTGGATAAACGGGTGGCCAGCCTCTGTGCTGTCCAGCCAGGACACAATAACACCCTTGAACTGATACCTGCAGACACCTTGTTCTATTACTGGACAAATACGCTGAATCTCCCCCTTATCTGGGAACTGTATTCATCGGAGGCAACCCAGCAGCAGCCTGAGGCTCTTGATATCTTACGCCATGAATTACGGGATACTGCAGGAGTCGAACTGGAAGATATTCTGGCCATGGTGGCCAACGAATTTGTCATTGTTGTGGAGGATATCGGGCGGGAAGGAGTTCCCATCCCCAAGGCAGGTGTTGTTGTTCAGTTAAAGCAGCCGGAAGAATTTTTGAGGGTTTTTGGTATCCTGCTGGATAATGCGGATATCCCGGTGAACAGCAGGACCTATAAACACCAACAGATCAGTTACTGGGGAGTTGAACCCCAGGGTGGACTGCAACCTGCCTTTACCCTGATTGACAACTATTTCTTCGTGTCAAATTCCCTTGATTTAATTGAGCAGATAGTTGATATCAAGAGCGATCCTTCCGGAAGTCTGGCGGCCAGTCCTGCAATGAAAGAGGTTGGAAGAAGTCTTCTGGAAAAAAATAATTCGGCCACCTATATTCATATTGCAAAACTTGCCGATGCCCTGAAGGATCTGGTGACGTGGGCCGGGGCCATGGCGATTCTTCAGGGCCCTGATATTGCCAGAAATGCTGATATTGTTGTGAATAAACTGGCATTGCCATTGCTCGACGGTGTGGCAATGTACACCCAGCTCGGGTCCCGGTCTGTGATCACCGCTGACAGCATTGTTCTGGAATCAACCACCACCACCGTTCACTGAATATTGACAGCATCAGAATACTATGAGATCTGTTGTCAGACGCAATGGCACGGATCAGGATTTTTAAGCAGAAGAGGATCATGGAAAAGCTTGTAAAAGAGTTGAAACAGATTGTTTCATTTAAGGATTCCACGGATATAGGTGATATTGTACTCGTGGTGGCCAAAGAGCCGCAGATGATGGTGTATGCCCTTGTCACTGATATTGTGAGGGACACCAGTCGTAAAGATGAGTGGTGGCATTTGAGTTTCACCTTTCTCACTGTCCCCCCCCAGGAGGTAACCTGGACCCTGCGAACCGCACAAATGACGGGAATGGAAATTTTCACCATGGGTGGGGAGGAGAGATTTGTAAAGGCAGTTCATCTGATTCCCTCAATTTCAAAAACACCTGAACCGGATCCTGGAAAGAACAAAAAAAAGGAGACTGCAAAGGTTCCGTTCCTGAAAAGGGTGAAGTAGTGGGTGCATGGACAGAACGCCGGCTGATTGAAAAAATTCGTAAGGCCGGTGGCGGCAATGGATTCGGGATTGTGAAATCCATTGGTGATGATTGTTGTGAAGTCACCGCGTCAGGATCGCTTCTTCTCTCAACCGACAGTCTTGTGGAAGGGGTTCACTTTGACTCTGATTTCCATCCTCCTCATCTCCTTGGTCGAAAATCCATTGCCGTGAATATAAGTGATATTGCCGCAATGGGGGGGACTCCGCGTTTTATTCTGCTCTCTCTCTGTCTGCCGGCTGAACTTGAGTGGGACTGGATTTCCGCATGGCTGGATGGCGTTTTCGAGATTCTGGATGAATATAACTGTGTTCTGATTGGCGGTGATACGGTAAAGGCGGCAGAACTGGTCATAGGGGTAACGGTCATCGGAGAACCCGTGGCAGGGGGAGCTGTTTACCGAAGCGGTGCAGCTGCCGGAGACACTGTCTGGGTCACAGGCCCCCTGGGTTCTGCCGGTGGCGGCCTGAAGCTGTTGACTTCAGGTACTGTGAAGTCTTATCCAGTTGGGGCACCCTCCAGATATGACCCGCTGCTGCGGGCCCATCTTGACCCTGTTCCACTGGTCTCAACCGGGAAGAAACTCGCCGGCTGCGGTTTTGTGACGGCAATGCAGGATATTTCCGATGGCATTGCCACAGACCTGGCTCATATCTGCAAGGCATCTGGGGTTGCAGCTTATATTGACAGGGATTTGCTTCCGTTCCTCCCGGAACTCTCCGACCTTGCACTGGATCTGCAACTGGATCCGGATGCCTTGATCCTCAGTGCCGGTGAAGATTATCAGCTGGTTTTCACGGTGAAAAAAGGATGTGAAGATGAATTTGTCAGGCAGGTCTGCGCTGAAGTCCCGGGGCTTGTGAGGATTGGTTTGGTGAAAACAGGAGAAGGAGTGTTTCTGAACAATGACGGGCAATGCATTGATATACGTTTTCAGGGCTATGAGCATTGAGAACAAAGAGCTGCTTTTCTTACGCTCGGTCAGCCTGATGCCCGGAAACTGAAATGTTTATTCTTCAGAGTAGAGTTTCAGACAGAGCTCTGTGCCGTGCCCTGTGAACTGTCTGTATACGGTCTTTGACTTGTCAAGCATGCGTTTGGATGCCTTAACGGAGTCGGAGTCAGCGTATTTGTCAGAGAGATATATGATCTCTTTGATCCCCGACTGAATAATGACTTTGGTGCATTCGTTGCAGGGGAAAAGGCCGACATAGATCCTGCAGTCCTTAAGGCTCTGGGCTGTTGAGTTGAGAACTGCATTGAGCTCTGCATGACACACATAGGGGTATTTGGTGTCCAGAAAGCTGCCTTCTCTGGCCCAGGGGAGCTCATCATCCGGGCAGCCCCACGGGAAACCGTTGTATCCGACACCAACTATTTTGTTGTCATCAT
>JAMOMO010000140.1 GCA_027067035.1 Desulfobulbaceae bacterium | reverse complement strand
CTTCCCTCCGTCGCGATTCAAGCTCCTCATTTGAAATCTGCACATCAATTCTGCGCTCAGGAATATTGATGGCAATCACATCGCCGTCACGGACCAGGGCAATGGCACCCCCTGCTGCAGCCTCAGGAGACACATGACCAATGGAGAGTCCGGAAGTACCGCCGGAGAAACGCCCGTCGGTGATAAGCGCACACTCCTTCCCGAGATGCACTGATTTGAGATAGGAGGTGGGATAGAGCATCTCCTGCATACCCGGCCCTCCCCGGGGGCCTTCATACCGTATGATGACCACATCCCCCGCGGTAACCGAACCATCAAGAATTGCCTCACAGGCACTTTCCTGCGATGAATACACCTTTGCCGTTCCTTTAAAATCAAAAATCGACGGGTCCACTCCTGCTGTTTTCACAATACAGCCATCAAGGGCGATATTGCCATAGAGTACGGCAAGCCCGCCATCCTTACTGTAGGCATGCTCCACATCACGGATACAGCCCTCAGCCCTGTCAAGATCTGCAGCGTCATACATGGACTGCTGTGACCCCATAACCAGGTTACGGCCATCCTGGGCCGGAGCACTGAGATAGAGACTGCGCGCCTCATCACTGCAGGATTCTCCGGCGACATCCCAGGCAGCCAGAATCTCTTTTAAGCTCTTCCCCTCGACCCGACTGACACTGGAATCAATCATTCCCGCCCTGTCAAGTTCGGCCAGAATGGCCATGATGCCACCCGCCCGGTTCACATCTTCCATATGATAGTGGGACGACGGGGCAACCTTGCAGAGATTGGGAATTTTCCGGGACAACTCGTCAATGTCTTTCATGCTGAACTCCACCTCAGCGGCACTGGCAATGGCAAGCAGATGCAGCACCGTATTGGTGGAGCCCCCCATGGCAATATCAAGGGTCATGGCGTTCAGAAAGGCGGCCCGTGAGGCAATGTTTCGGGGCAGCACGGATGCGTCCTCCTCTTTGTACCAGGCATCAGTCATGGCCACAATCCGCTCTGCAGCTCTCTCAAAAAGACTCATACGACTGGCATGGGTTGCCACAACGGTTCCGTTACCCGGCAGGGCCATGCCAAGGGCCTCATTCAGGGAATTCATGGAATTTGCAGTGAACATCCCGGAACAGGAGCCGCAGGTGGGGCAGGCACAGCGTTCAACCCGATCAACATCGGCATCACTCACCTCGCGATCCGCTCCCATGACCATGGCATCAACGAGATCGTAGCGTTTCTCTCCGTCTACACCCGCCTCCATGGGACCGCCGGAGACAAAGATGGCCGGTATATTGAGTCGCATGGCCGCCATCAGCATACCGGGAGTGATCTTGTCACAGTTGCTGATACAGATCATGGCATCCACGGTGTGGGCATTACACATATACTCAACACTGTCTGCTATCAGTTCTCTTGACGGGAGGGAGTAGAGCATTCCCGCATGGCCCATGGCAATACCGTCATCAATGGCAATGGTGTTGAACTCTGCGGCAAAACAGCCAAGCTCCGCAATCCGTTTTTTGAGCTGCTGTCCAATCTCATGGAGATGGACATGGCCCGGTACAAACTGGGTAAAGGAGTTCACAATGGCTATGATAGGTTTGCCAAACTGCTCTTCAGTCACGCCATTTGCGCGCCAGAGGCTTCGCGCCCCGGCCATTTTTCTTCCCTGGGTTGTTGTATCGCTGCGTAAGGGGATCGTCATACCATTCACCTCAAAAGCTCACTCCAAAGAGGAGCGTGCCTCCGGGATGTTTACCCCGCTGACAGCAAACTGCTCTTCAAGTAGCCCTTATCTTTCTTTAATAAATAAAAAAAATCTGAATTTCTTGTCTCTTTTGTGACAATATACTATGAAAATAGCAGGTGTGTAAAAAAAAATCTGGAGAGAATGAATGAAACAAACAGAAATTGATTACTGGATCACATCAATGCTGGAGGCCTACGACAATGTCTCCGATCTGAATATCACCGTCGGTAAAACTCTACAGGTTGAGTCTGCTGGAGTTCTCATGCCTGTGGCTGTTACCCCGCCCGTCAACAGACTCACTCCTTTCCAGGCCGAAGTCTTTGCACTGAACCTCATCGGCAACAACAAGCGTCTCCTCCGGGATCTGGTGGAAAAAGGCTCCTGCGATCTTTCCTACACCCTGGCTGATAAAGTTCGTTTCAGGGTCAACATCTTTACCCAGAAAGGCTACTTCAGCACCGTGCTCAGAAAGCTGGAAACAACCATCCCCACAATTAAAGGCATGAACTTTCCTTCAGCCTTCAACAAAATGGCAGGGGAGATGAACGGTCTGGTACTCTTCACAGGAGCCACGGGAAGTGGTAAAACCACATCCCTGGCATCACTGCTGCACAAGATCAACATGGACCGCTCAGTCCATATAGTAACCCTGGAAGATCCCATTGAGTATGTCCATCCCCATGTAAAGGCCACATTCAACCAGCGGGAACTCGGAAATGACTTTTCGACATTTCCCGGAGGAATGCGGGCCGCCCTGCGCCAGGCGCCGAAAGTCATTCTTGTGGGTGAGATGCGTGACCGGGAAACCATGGAAATCGGCCTCACCGCCGCAGAGACCGGGCATCTGGTCCTCTCCACCCTCCATACCATTGACGCCGGACAGACCATTAACCGTATCCTGGGTATGTTTGAACAGGAAGAGCAGCCCCAGATCAGAAACCGCCTCTCCGACACCATCCGCTGGGTCGTGGGCCAGCGCCTGCTGCCCAAAGTCGGTGGTGGCCGGATTGCCGCCATGGAGATCCTCTGCACCAGTTTACGGGTAAAGGATCTGATCTTGAATGGTGAGGACGAAGAGAGAACTTTCTACAAAGTCATCCAGCAGGGATCAGCCATTGATATGCGCACCTTTGATCAGCATATTCTGGAACTCTACGAATCTGAACTTATCACT
>JAMOMO010000139.1 GCA_027067035.1 Desulfobulbaceae bacterium | reverse complement strand
CGAAATGTATTCCCTTGAAGCCATTGCCCTTATTGCCGAAAACCTTCCGGCCGCCTTTGCAAACGGCGATAACCTTGACGCACGTTCAGCCATGCTCATGGGTTCACTCCTTGGCGGAAAGGCACTGGCCACGGCAGGAGTGGGACTGGTTCACGCCATGGCCTATCCCATGGGCGGAATGTTTGGAATTCCCCACGGCCTTGCCAACGCGGTTCTCCTTCCCTATGTGATAGATTTCAACCTCATCGGCGATATGGAAAAATTTGCTGTACTTGCTGAGGTCCTTGGCCAGAACACGGACGACCTGACCCTTCGCGAATCAGCAGGTCTCTGTGTCGAAGCCCTCTTCAATCTCAATGATGATGTCGGCATTCCCGCCACCCTTAAGGATCTTGACATTCCCTTTGAGTCAATTCCCGAAATGGCAGAGATTGCTCTCACAGTGACACGTCCCGTAGAAAACAATCCCAGGAAACCATCCCTGGAAGATGTCATCGCAATCTATGAAACGGCCTTTCACGGCACTGTCTCATATTGACCCGAAACATGTTTTTTTGCGCAACATTGCGCCATTTTATAACAAAGAGACGAAGCACTCGTCTCGCCAATTTCCATGGAGGAAAAAGATGAACAAGTTATTTGGATTAATGTCAGTGATCTGCCTTTCACTGGTCATGACATTTGCAACCGCGGCCGATTCCCATGCTAAAAAGCGCATCGTTTTTGGCGGTGGTCCTGCAGGTGGTACCTTCCAGGTGGTTGCAAACGCTATCCAGGTCTACAAACCTGTTAAAGAAATGGCTGACTTCACCGTCAAGGCCCAATCTTCTGCCGGCTCTGTTGAAAATCTCCGTAAGGTGAACTCCGGCAAGTCCGACTTTGCCACCGTGTACTCAGGTCATGTATACCTCGGTGCCAACGGCATGATGAAAAATGATTCCAAAAAATATGAAAATGTCATGGCAGTGGCCTACCTCTATGGTGCTCCCGCCCAGCTCGTTGTCCGCAAAGATTCAGGCATTAAGTCTGTGAAAGATCTTGTCGGAAAAAAAGTGGGCGTTGGTAATGCCGGTTCCGGTGCCTTTGCCAACTGCGAACTCTTCTTTACTCACATGGGTGTATGGGACAAAATTGAGCGAAATGCCATGGGCTATAACGATGCTGCCGCCGCCTTTGGCAACAAACAGCTCGACGCCTTCTGGCTCTTCACTGCATTTCCTTCAGGAGCCGTAATCATGGCTGCCCAGACCAATGACATCGCACTCATTGATCTCGAGGCAGATGCCATGGCCTCCGGCTTTTATGAGAAATACCCCTATTTCTCCAAGCTCACCATCCCTGCCGGAA
The DNA here is from genome assembly GCA_027067035.1 of Desulfobulbaceae bacterium. Taxonomy (GTDB): domain Bacteria; phylum Desulfobacterota; class Desulfobulbia; order Desulfobulbales; family Desulfocapsaceae; genus Desulfocapsa. Next base: position 12,181 of record JAMOMO010000139.1, on the reverse strand, counting down.
CCTACAAGGGAGTGGATGTTGACACCCCGTCTTTTCAGGATTCAGCTCTCTGGGTAGCCAATAAAGATGTGGATGCTGATATTGTCTACAAACTCCTCAGCGTTATATTCACCGATGAGGGTCTTGCCCACATGGCAGCACAGAAAAAGACTTTCAAAAATATGTCAATTGCAAACGGTATCAACGGAATTGTAACACCCATGCATCCGGGTGCCATCAAATTCTGGAAAGAGAAAGGTCTCTTATAATCAGAGGACTTTCACTGATCAGGCTGAAGAGTGATGATGCAGCGCAGCATCGTTCTTCAGCCTTTCTGTTTCACCTCTATTTCTTAAAAAAGTCACAACGAGGTTTCCCCCGTGTATGATGAGTTAAAACGCTTCGAGCAAATTCTTTTTGATGTGTGCGCAGTGGGTCTTCTGCTGTTTTATTCCTATGCCGCCGTTATCTCCCCTGCCGCCACCCAGTACCATCGCGGGATATATGTTATTATCACCTATGTCCTGGTCTTTCTTCTTTACCGATCGAAATCCACCATCGGGAGAGTAATTGACTACATCCTTATTGTACTCAGCATTGGGACCATCGGATACTGGATAGCCAATTTTGAAGCAATAAACTATCGTACCGGTGCTGAAACACCACTGGACACGTGTATTGCCATCATAGGAGTACTGCTGGGCATAGAACTTGCCAGACGTGTCGTTGGAAATATCTTTGTGCTTATTGGCGTGATCATGCTCGCCTACGGGGTCTATGGCGATTACATGCCGGATCTCATCTCCCACGCAGGGGACACCTTTCCTTCACTCTGTACCTCTATTTTCTACAAGAGTGATGGTATTTTCGGAATCATGGCCAATGTCCTGGCCACCTATATTCTTCTCTTCGTACTCTTTGGAGCCTTCCTCGAAAAATGCGGGGCCCAGAAATTTTTTATCGATTTTCCACTTGCCGCGGTCGGCCATAAGGTCGGCGGTCCAGGTAAAGTTGCAGTCATAGCATCGGGGCTCTTCGGCTCCATCTCCGGCAGCGCCATAGCCAACACCGTATCCACCGGTGCATTTACCATTCCGATGATGAAAAAAGCAGGCTTTAAGCCGCATGTTGCAGGCGGTATTGAGCCGGCAGCATCCATTGGTGGAATGTTCATGCCTCCCATCATGGGTGCAGGCGGATTTATCATGGCGGAACTCACCGGCCAGCCCTATTCCAGAATCATGCTTGTGGCGCTGTTTCCTGCAATCATGTATTTTTTCTCAGTATTTGTAATGGTCCACTATGAGGCGAAAAAGCACAACATTGTGGGAGAAAAATCTGAGCACAGCCCCTGGGAAATCTTTAAATCCGAGTGGTATTACACCATTCCACTCATTGTCATAACCATCTTCATGCTCCTTGGCTACTCTCCGGGATACTCTGCAATCCTTGGACTGATCTCCTGTATTGTGATCTCCTGGTTCAGAAAAGAAACCCGCATAGGACCCAGAGAGTTTCTTGAGGCATCACGGAAAGGGGCGGAATCCAGCCTGAAAATCGGTGCCACCGTCGGTGTCATCGGTATCATCATCGGAGTCCTGACTTTCAGCGGCCTGGTACTCACCTTTGCAGATATCGTCATTGAACTCGCAGGCGGCTCCCTTGTGCTCACCATCTTCCTCATTGCCCTGGCCTCACTCGTTCTTGGAATGGGAGTTCCTGTGACTGCTGCCTATCTTATTACGGCCGTGGTAGCCGTCCCGGCACTGACACACCTCGGGGTAAACGTCCTGGCCGCCCATATGATAGTTTACTGGTTATCCCAGGACTCAAATATCACACCGCCGGTCTGTATTGCCGCCTTTGCAGGGGCCACGATAGCCAAGGCAAACATGTGGAAGACCGCCTTTTCCGCCTTTAAGTTTGCCAAGTACCTCTACCTTGGCCCATTTCTCTTCGGATTTGTTCCCGGATTTTCACTCGACGGGAGCACCATGGACATTATAAAGGCCTTTGTCATGATCATCTTTGGTACATGGCTCTACTCCTACCTGCTCAGCGGCATCTGGCTGAAATCACTTTTCGGCAGAAAACAGGCCGCATGACAGACAGAGAGAGCAGACAGTAAGAAAGAGTCCGTTCCTGTCTTCCGGCAGAAACGGACTTTTTTTACGAAGACAAGTGAATAATTTCTTGTTTATTCACAATTCATGGCCTATACAGTATGCTTATGGAAGAACCTGACAACTATCATAAGATTCTTGACGCCGCCAAAACCCGCTTCGGCTATTACGGCTTCAACAAAACCACCATGGCTGAGATCGCCAAAGACTGTAATATGTCTGCCGCTAACATCTACCGCCATTTTGAAGGGAAGAAGGAAATCATATCAGTTCTTGCGGAGAGACTCTTCAGTTACCACGAGACAGCACTCAGTGAAATTGTGGAACAGTCCTTCCCGTCACATTCCGAAAAACTGCATTCTTTTTTCCGCAAATCCCTGGAAATCACCCATGAATTTGTCACTGAACAGCCGAAGATGAAAGAGATGGTGGATTTTATCTGTCAGGAACGAATCGATATCATTCAATCACACAGCAGTAAAAAAGATGAGCTGATAGCAATCATCCTGAAAGACGGGGTAAAAAGTGCCGAATTCTCCCTTCAGGACATGGACATAGCAGGTACTGCCCTGGCCTTTAAGGATGCAACGGTGATGTTCCACACTCCGCTTTTTATGGAACTCTATCCCGTTGACTATCTGAAGAGCTCCTGCACTGCCGTCGTCAAGCTTCTCCTCCGATCAATCACCACAGCCAGCAGGGAAAAATATGCAGCGAATCAATAATTGGACAGCAACGGCAGTGGTTCGATACCGCTGGTTCCTGATTGTGCTGTTTTTCGGTCTTGCAGTTCTCTCTGCCAGCGGCATGCGATTCCTCGTTTTTTCCAATGATTCAAGGATGTTTTTCTCTGAAGAAAACCCTCAGCTTCAGGCCCTTGAGGCCCTGGAGAGAACCTATACCAAGGTTGAGAATGTACTCTACATCCTGGCCCCCAAATCCGGAAATATCTTTGAAAGGGAGACCCTTGCTGCAGTTGAATTTCTCAGCAATGAGGCATGGAAGCTTCCATTTTCATCCCGCGTTGACTCCATCAGTAACTACCAGCATACCAGGGCCTATGAAGATGACCTCATGGTAACAGATCTCATCTCTGATGCCATGTCCCTCAGCGATGAACAGATTGCTGAAATCAGGGAAATTGCCCTGAGCCAGCCCATGCTTTTAAACAGCCTGATAAACAAGGAAGGCAGCGTCACTTCCATCAATATCAATATCATCAAGCCGGATGACGGCAGCTATGACCTGGAAAAGATCAACGCCGCAGCCCTGAAGCTCGAAAAGCTGATGAAAGATAAATATCCCTCTCTTGATATTTATCTCACCGGCGGTGTCATGATTGATGCCGCATTTGGCGCAGCACCCGCAAAGGACATGAAGGCCCTTATTCCCATAATGTTCGGGCTACTGCTCTTTCTCATCGCAATCTCGCTGCGGTCCTTCCTTGCCACCACCGGGACCCTGCTGGTCATTATTTTCTCCACTCTCACGGGCCTTGGCCTTGCCGGATGGTTCGGCATTCTGCTCACTCCTGCATCCGCCAACGCACCCATCATCATTCTGACCCTGGCCGTTGCCGACTCCATCCATATTCTGGTCACCATCTTTCACCAGATGCGTAAGGGAACGGCAAAGCATGCCGCGATCCAGGAGTCCATCCGGATTAATCTGCAGCCGGTGCTGATCACAAGTATCAGCACGGCCATCGGCTTTCTCACCATGAATTTTTCCGATGCACCACCATTTAGAGACCTTGGGAACATTGTCGCCATGGGTGTTATTGCGGCACTGCTCTACTCTGTCTTTTTTATGCCCGCCCTCATGGCGGTACTGCCCCTGAAAGTACGGCCATCCAGGACTGAGGAACACCGTGTTTTCGCAGCCATTGCGGAGTTTGTCATTAAGCGCCGCGATCTTGTCTTCTGGAGTATGGTGGTGATGATCCTTGCCACCAGCAGCGGAATTACACGAATTTATCTCAATGACGAGTTTATTAAATACTTTGATCACAGCTATCCCTTCCGGATTGCCTCTGATTTTTCCGCAGAACACCTGGCAGGTCTGGAGATCATTGACTGGGATCTCAGCGCCGGTGAAGAGGGGGGAATCAACGATCCTGAATATTTAAAGAAAGTTGATGCCTTTGCAGAGTGGTTCAGGTCACAGCCGGAGGTAAGGCATGTCTACACCATCACAGATATCATGAAACGGCTGAATCAGAATATGCATGGTGATGACCCGGCCTGGTACAGACTGCCGGAGGAACGCGACCTAGCCGCCCAGTATCTGCTGCTCTATGAGATGAACCTGCCCTTTGGCCTTGATCTGAACAACAGGATCAACGTGGACAAATCATCCACCAGAATGACTGTCTCCACTCCGAACATCGGAACATCCGGAGTCCTCAGCCTTGAGCACCGCGGCCGGAAATGGCTGGAACTCAATGCGCCTGAAATGCGTACCTATGGTTCCGGACTTTCAATAATTTTTTCCTATATCTCAGAAAGAAACATACGCTCCATGCTCAAAGGCTCCATCATCGCCCTGGTTCTCATCTCACTCATCATGATACTTGCACTGCGCGATATAAAACTCGGCCTTTTAAGCCTTGCCCCCAACCTCACCCCGGCCTTCATGGCCTTTGGCGTCTGGGGACTCTTTGTCGGGCAGGTGGGGCTTGCGGTCTCAGTGATGATTGCGATGACACTCGGCATCGTGGTGGATGACACGGTCCACTTCCTTTCCAAATATCAGCGCGGCCGCAGGGAACACGGAATGACTCCTGAAGATTCTGTAAGATACGCATTCAATACAGTTGGCTCCGCCATATGGGTCACCACCCTGGCACTGGTTGGCGGATTCGGTGTCCTCTCATTTTCCGGGTTTCAGATCAACTCGCACATGGGTGCCATGACCACCATCACCATCGTCTTTGCAATCATCCTCGATTTCTTCTTTTTGCCGACACTACTGTTAAAAACGGAGAGTAGTAAATGATGTCCATACAACCTGTCAACCGTCTCGTCACCCTCTCACTGCTCATTGCCGTTCAGCTCCTGAGCGTTTCATCCGCACGTTGCGAAACAGCTGAGGAAAAAGGCCTGCAGATCGCAATTGAAGCAGACAGGCGCGATGATGGCTTTGGTGACTACACCGCTGACATGACCATGATACTCAGGAACAAGCAGGGCAAAGAGTCTCAACGCGCCATCCGCACCAGAACCCTGGAGGTCCCCGGAGACGGAGACAAGAGTCTCTCCATTTTTGATACACCACGGGATGTGAAGGGAACGGCCTTTCTCACCTTCTCCCACAAGACAGGGGATGACGAGCAGTGGCTCTATCTCCCTGCTCTGAAACGGGTCAAACGCATCAATTCCAGGAACAAATCCGGCTCCTTCATGGGAAGCGAATTTGCCTATGAAGATATCGCCAGCCAGGAAGTCGAAAAATACACCTATAAACATATTGGAGAAGAAGAGTATCGTGGGCAACTCTGTTTTGTCGGTGAAAGTTATCCTGTTGATAAAAAGAATTCCGGCTACACAAAACGCATCACCTGGCTTGACACCAAAGAATACCGTCTGCAAAAGGTAGAATTCTATGACAGAAAAAACAGTCTGCTGAAGACTCTCACCGTTGATGGGTATCAGCAGTATCTTGGAAAATACTGGCGCCCTGACACCATGAGCATGGTGAACCACCAGACCGGCAAGACAACCACACTGACCTGGAGAAACTATTCCTTTCAGACAGGTCTCACTGATAAGGACTTCAACTCCACCAGTCTGAAACGTGTTCGCTGACAGGAAAAACATTCCCCTCTCTGTTTTCTGCAGCATTCTCCTTTTCCTGCTGCTCTTCTCAGCTGACAGCGTGTCGGCACTGGAGGCAAACGGAGAGCTGTCCGGCCAGGGATTTCTTTTTACGGAAGATGCCGCATGGGCAGGCCAGAGAGACGTGTCTGTCTCCGCTGCCGCAACCCTTGAACTCTACCATGATCTGACGGATAACCTGCAATTTACCCTGGAGGCATTTTACCGTGTAGACAGTCAGGATGCCAATCGAAGTCATGGAGACCTGCGAAACGCGGAATTTCTCTACTTCACAGACGACTGGGAAATTGGCATGGGCATGGGCAAGGTCTTCTGGGGTGCCACGGAATTTGTACACCTGGTGGACATCATCAACCAGACCGACCAGGTTGAGGCACTGGATGGCGAAGAAAAACTTGGCCAGCCCATGCTCCATGTAACCGTTCCCCGTGACTGGGGCGTTGTTGAAGGCTTTGTCATGCCATGGTTCCGTGAGAGAACGTTTCCAGGTAAAAAGGGACGCCTGCGCACTCCTATAGCGGTTGACACTGACATGGCTGTTTATGAGAGCAGTGCAGAACAACAGCATACCGACCTGGCCGTGCGCTACAGTACAAGTATTGACAATGCTGATATCGGACTCTACGCCTTCACCGGTACAGCACGGGAACCGGTTCTCCTCCTCTCCCTTCAGGAGGATTCCAGCCCCGTTCTTTATCCCTACTATGAGCAGATCGGTCAGAGCGGTCTGGACATCCAGATGGTTGCCGCTGACTGGCTTTTTAAGGCTGAGGCACTCTACCGAACCGGTCAGAGTCGATCCTATGCCGCAACAACCTTCGGCTTTGAATACAGCTTCATAGGGATTGGCGACACGATGATGGACCTTGGAGTTCTGGGTGAATATGTCTTTGATGATCGCGATCAGGGCTGGCTGCCCACCATATACGACAACGATATCATGGCCGGACTACGCCTTGTGGTCAACGACATGGATGACTCAACCATACTTGTCGGCCTCATAAGAGATGTCCATTACGGCTCCACCATCATAGCCATCGAGAGCAGTCGCCGTATCGGCGACTCAGTCCGGCTCAATATTGATGCCTCCTTCTTCATTGACCTTGACAGAGAGGACCCTGCCTTCAGCCTTGCCAAAGATGATTATATCTCCCTTGAACTGGTCTGGTACTGGTGATCCCCCCGATGCAATTATCCCTACTCAGCCGATCCGGCACGTTTCTGCTGCTGATCCTGCTCTATAGCACCACAGACTGCACTGCTGCTGAAAGTTTCACAGATGTTGAATATGTCAAAAACCATGACGGTGATTCCATAACTTTCAACATCCCCGGAACCCCAGCAATAATGGGGAAAAACATGGTGATTCGCCTGCGGGGAGTTGACACGCCGGAACTCGGCGGCAAGAACTGCCCGGCGGAAGAGGAGAAGGCCCGGAGTGCACGGCAACTTGTCCACCGGCTCCTCAAAGATGCACGCAGAATCAACCTTCTTCACATTGAACGGGGAAAGTACTTCCGGATACTGGCAGATGTTGAGTTTGATGGAAGAGACCTGGGAACTCTTCTGCTGGACAAGGGGCTTGCTGTCGGTTATTCAGGAGGAAAAAAGACTCATGACTGGTGCGCTTCAGGCAATGACGCAGTATCCATAAAACCACAGTCACATTCCCGACCGGCACTTCCGCCTAAAATCTCAGGCGTTTACGTCTGGCCTCCTCCACCGGTTCAAGACAGCAATAATGACAAAAAACAATAAAGGCCTCTTTGCAGCCCTGGGAGCCTTCACTATCTGGGGACTGCTTCCCATTTACTGGAAAACCGTCTCCCAGGCCGTCCCCATAGAGATACTCAGCCACAGGATCACCTGGTCAACCCTGGTTACCCTGATGATCCTTCTGCTGTGGGGCAAAGCGGGAAAACTGCTCCATGTTCTGAAAGACCGCAGAGTCGTACAGCGTTTTGTTCTCACGTCCATACTCCTCTCCGTAAACTGGCTCACCTATATCTGGGCAGTGAACTCCAACTACATCGTGGAATCCAGTCTCGGCTATTATATAAACCCTCTGGTCAACGTCCTGCTGGGCGTCATTTTCCTGAAAGAACGTCTGCGAAAACTGCAGTGGACTGCACTCTTCCTGGCATTTCTCGGAGTCTGCTACCTCACCTTCGGCTATGGACGATTTCCCTGGATAGCCATAGTGCTGGCAGTCACCTTCGGCCTCTACGGACTCCTCAGAAAAACCGCCCCGCTTCCCTCCCTGGAAGGACTCTGCCTGGAAACAGCCATTCTCTTTGTTCCAGCCCTGGCCACCCTCCTCTACCTGGCCAGCCAGGGACAGTCAGACTTTGTCCACCAGGACAGTAACGGCAGATTTCTTCTGGCCGCAACCGGAATTGTCACCTCCCTTCCCCTGCTCCTCTTTGGCTACGCGGCACAAAAAATACAACTTTCCACCCTTGGTGTTGTTCAGTATCTGGCTCCGAGTATTCAGCTCTGTATCGGCCTTTTTGTCTATGGCGAGGCTTTTCCGAGACAGCAGATGATCGGATTCGGACTGGTGTGGTGTGGATTGCTTATCTATGCGATGGAGGGGATTTTAAAACGGATACGGCGACAAAAAAGAGATCTGTAACAGGGTGACAGGTGCGGGAACTACTCCTGCAGGAGGGCCGCAAGTTCTTCTGTGGTGAGAAGTGACCGCAGTTCCCGGGAGCGACGGTCATCCCGCTTGCGACGATCAACACCTTTCCTGCGATCCACCCCGAGCCTGGCATTGGAGAGAGAACGCATCCAGGAGCTGATAGAACGTCTGGCCGGCGGATCCGCCCTGCGATAGTCAAAGCGACGTTCATTGCTTAAACGTCTTTCGGAAAAGCCCCTGCGCTCCTTACCGCTTTTCCGTCGTTCAACTTCGTCCCACTGATGCAAAACACCCGTCCCCATAGTTCCTTCAGTTTGTAATTACTATTTAAGTCAATATACTGATAATACATCACCATTCTGAACAATCCACTAAAAAAAAACATCCTGTTTCCAGGTGTTGTTTTTTTTGAGCACCAGTCTCAATATCTTTTACGGTTCCGTGGGCGTTCAACGGGGATGGAACCTGTCCCATATGGAGCCAGGTCGCCCGAATTGCGGCTGATACGGCAGGCTTTCCCGCCCGGCACAGGAGACTTCATTTCAGTATGCCTGCTTGTTCATACTGAGAAGTTTTTGCAGGAACACAGAATAGTGCCGGGGGAGACTTCGCCCTTTCAGAGTAACCGCGTAAAACAGCCGCTGCATGCTCAGCCCCTCGACGGCAACCTCACGCAGGCTGCCGCATTTCAGTTCATCCCGTACTGAAATTCTGGAGAGAATCGACACTCCAAGCCCTTCTTTAATCGCCTCTTTTATGGCAGCATTGGAACCGAAAACAGCAACGCTCTTCAACTCAGAGACCGCAATACCGTTCCGGATAACGGCCTCCTCAATGGACCTCCTCGTTCCCGACCCTTCTTCACGCAGTAAAAACGGTATCTTCAGGAGCTCATTCACCGAGACACTCTTTGGAAGTCTGTCCCTGCCTGAACCCACCAGAACAAGCTCATCTTCCACAATGGTGTTGAAGCTGAGTCTGGGTGAATGTGATTTTGCACCAACAATAGCAAGGAGAAGTTTATGCTCCGTCAGCATTTGGATAATATCACTCGAATCAGCAATTCGTACTTCAAAGGATACCTGCGGATACTTTTTCTGAAATAGACTGGCAAAACGCGGTAAAATGTAGGCACCGGGAATTGTGCTTGCTCCAATGAGCAGCTCCCCGCTGACAGTTGCATCTTCACGGGAGATCTCCTCTGCCATCCCCTCCATGGCTTCAATGACAGAGCATGCACGCGGATAGAGAATCCGGGCTTTGGCGGTTGGCTGTATGGATCGCCCCATTCTATCAAAAAGCCTGCACCCCAGCTCTTTTTCAAGACCTTTTATCTGTTCACTGACCGCCGGCTGGCTGGTGTCGAGAATCTTTGCCGCTTTGGTAAAACTGCCACTGCTAAATACGGCCAGAAATGTCTTCAGCTGCTTGGTTTCTATTTTACGCCCTCCGTTTTTCATACCACACAGTGCCACCGATTAGCCTTGACAGCACTCCCCGGGCTGTTATTATATAAGAATAGCAAATATATTTTTCACCATCAATAGAAAATCCTTATAACAAAGGAGCCCCCCATGCGGATCTTTAAAAAGAAAACCCTCACCGGACTGGCACGTACCTGCGGTTGAGCTGCTAAAATTGGTCCGGCGGATCTGTCGGACGCACTTGAAGGATTAACTCCCCCCTCTGACCCGAACCTCCTGGTGGGCATTGAAACTGCCGATGATGCGGCAGTGTACAAGGTATCGGATGAGATTGCCATGATCAACACCGTGGACTTCATCACTCCCCCCGTGGATGATCCATACTGGTTTGGCCAGATTTCTGCAGCAAACTCCATCTCGGATGTCTACTCCATGGGTGGTCGCCCCCTCACCGCCCTCAATGTTGTCATGTTTCCCTCAAAACAACTGGATATGGGACTGCTCAAAGATATACTCAGAGGAGGACATGACAAGGTTGTTGAAGCGGGTGCCTGCCTTGTCGGAGGACACACTGTAGATGATGAGGAACCGAAATACGGTCTCTGTGTAAACGGAGTGGTCCATCCGGACCGGGTCATTACCAATGCCGGTTCCCAACCGGGTGATGCTCTGATACTTACCAAGGCAATCGGCTCCGGTGTTCTCTTTAATGCGGCCAGATCCGGCAAACTCCCCTACAGAGATCTGGAACAGGAGATCCTCCCCCAGCTGGCCGCTTTAAACGGCAAGGCCATGGAGATCGCCCTGCAGTTTGACCTGCACGCCTGCACCGATGTCACAGGTTTTGGTATCCTGGGTCATCTCCTTGAAGTAGCCCTTGGCTGCAACGCTGAAGTCAGAGTCTCCTTTGACAAACTCCCCCTCTATCCCTTTGTTCTAGATATGTACAATAAGGGAGAGAGCACCGGATCCAATGCGGCAAACAGGACCATGGTAAATCGGCACCGCCTTGAAATCACCAGAAGTCTCAGCAGGGCCGAAGATGAGCTACTCTATGATCCCCAGACATCCGGGGGACTTATCCTCTCCGTTCCTGATGCACAGGCACACGATCTGATCACTGCCCTTGAAAAGGCAGGGGTGCGTACCGCAGTGAAAATCGGTGAACTGGTCTCAGGGGAACCAGGCATAGTTGTGGACTAATGCCATCCGTAGAAAAATATGGACATCTACCTGTTAATTGGAGTTCTCGGGCTGCTCAGCGGTTTTCTTTCGGGATTGCTTGGCATTGGAGGAGGTATCATCATGGCACCTCTTCTCCTCTGCATTCCTCCCCTGCTGGGCCTTGAAGCCCTGCCGATGCAGACGGTGGCCGGGCTCACTCTCATCCAGGGTCTGGTGGCCTGTATAGGCGGAACAGTGAGCCATAACCGCTTTCATGCTGTTTCACGCAGGCTCATTCTCTATATGGGACTGCCCATTTTCCTTGCGGCAGCAGCGGGTGGTGCTGCCGCAGGTCTTGTGTCCAATGATGTCCTTCTCTTTATCTTTGCCACCCTGGCCTTCAGTGCAGCACTGCTTATGCTGCTTCCTGTTCAAAGCGAAAAAGAGCATCCTGACGTTGATTCACTTCACTTTAACGGGATACGCGCAATAAGCACGGCATCAGGTGTGGGACTCCTCGGGGGGCTTGTGGGACAGGGAGGCTCTTTTATCCTTATTCCTCTGATGATCTCTTACGTGAAAATTCCGACTCGCATTGCCATCGGCAGTAATCTCGCCATCGTTATTCTCTCTTCAACCGCTGCCCTCATCGGAAAAGCCGTAACCGGACAGATGGTGTGGCTTTACACCCTGCCACTTATTCCCACGGTGGCACCTGCCGCCATCTTCGGCGGATTCATCAGCCACAGGGTTCCCGTCCAACAGCTGCGCAGACTGCTGGCCATCCTCATTGGGATTGCTGCCGTCCGGATGTGGTTTTCCCTGATTCTCTAATTTTTCCCTGCTTCTCTAATCATTCAGCACCATCACCGCACGCGCCGGAGCACAGGGCGTTTCATGCCCCACTGCAAAGGCTGTCTGACAAGGGAAAACCGTGCAGGAAACGGTCTCTGCCGCCAAAGATCAGGAGGCGACAAATCCCATTATGCCATCTGCTATAAACTGGATGGA
>JAMOMO010000138.1 GCA_027067035.1 Desulfobulbaceae bacterium | reverse complement strand
AGATCACCTGCGAATCATCAATGAACGACATGGCTATGAGACAGGGGACAGGGTTTTGATGCTGGTTGCCGGGTGCATCGGTTCCGAACTTGCCCGTGCCGGTATCCGCCATACCTGCTGTCGATGGGAGGGAAACCAGTTCCTGCTGCTTTTGGCCGATGCTTCAACAAGGGATTCCTGTGCCGCAGCAGATGCCATCACGACTGCAGTGGCCGGAACTCCACTGCATCAGAATGGAGGAAATGACACAATATCCATCAGTACAGGGATTGCTCAAATGAACTCTGGTGACAGTGTTGAAAGCCTTATGGCACGTGCCGAAACCGGTCTTCTCACTGCACGGGATATCGGACGTAACTGCTGTGCTGTCGGCTACGACTGGATACTCATCGAATATTATTATGAGCCGATTTTCTGATTTCTGCCAAGGGCCTCATACAAAACTATGCCGGCTGTCATGGCAAGGTTCAGGCTTCGGATGTTGGGGTTTGGCATGGGCAGAGTGAAACAGCGGTCGGAATAGAGATCCAGCAGCTCTTCCGGTAATCCTTTTGTCTCTTTGCCAAAGATAAGAAAATCACCCGGTTTAAAGGGCGCATCCCGGTATGTTCTGTCTGTTTTTGTGGTGAGAAAGTAGAGCCTGGTCTCGTCCTGAGCCTCCAGAAAAGCATCCAGTGAATCCCAGTACCGGATATTGACAAATTTCCAGTAGTCAAGCCCTGCTCGTTTTAAATGTTTGTCATCGGTTGAAAACCCCAGGGGGCGAACAAGATGGAGGATGGTATCTGTTGCGCCGCAGAGACGGGCAATGGAGCCGGTGTTGGGCGGGATTTCCGGTTCTACGAGAACGATATTGAACGGTTTGTTGCTTTTCATCTGTTCCTTGTGTTTTATCTGGCATCACAGGCCTGTATTTCACAGCATACTCTCTTTTCCGTGGAGGGTATCACTGTAGCACAGCCTCGCTGTTTGTGTCTTGATCCTTCAGGGGCCATCACAAATTTGAAAGTTGTGATGGCCCCTGAAGGATCAAGAAAAAGTTGCTTTTTTACTGACAGGTACTAAATTGTAGTTATTCAATAATTGAAAATCAACAGTTGGCTGACTTATTAACGGCAGACTCTTATCGGTCTGCCGTTAATGTTTCACCGGCGTTTAGAAATGTCGAGAGGAGTTTTGGGTAGATGGCGTTGATAGTACAGAAGTTTGGAGGAACTTCAGTTGGTGATCCTCTGAAAATAAAACAGGTGGCCAAAAGGGTACTGAAAAAGAAAAACGAGGGCAATCAGATGGTGATTGTCCTTTCGGCCATGTCCGGTGAGACAAACAGGCTCACGGATTTCGCGTTGCAGATGCAGGACATTCCCGACAGCAGAGAAATGGATGTGCTTCTTTCGTCGGGCGAACAGGTTACCATCTCTTTATTTGCCATGGCAGTAAAGGCCTTTGGAGATGATTGTATTTCCTATCTTGGTGACCAGGTGAAAATTGTCACTGACAGCTCACACACAAAAGCCCGTATTGAGTCCATTGATACGGAAAAGATAAGGGCCGAGCTGCAGGAAAATAAAGTTGTGGTTGTTGCCGGTTTCCAGGGCGTGGATCCGGATGGCAACATCACCACCCTTGGCAGAGGGGGATCTGACACCACGGCGGTGGCCCTTGCCGCAGCGCTTCAGGCGGATGCCTGTGAGATCTTCACTGATGTGGAAGGGGTCTACACCACTGACCCGAATATCTGCAGTAAAGCCAAGAAGATCGACAGAATTTCCTATGATGAAATGCTTGAACTGGCAAGTCTTGGGGCCAAGGTCCTGGATATCCGGTCAGTAACTTTTGCAAAACAGTATAATGTGCCGATCCATGTTCGTTCCACCTTTACCGAAACTGAAGGAACATGGGTTGTTGAGGAG
>JAMOMO010000137.1 GCA_027067035.1 Desulfobulbaceae bacterium | reverse complement strand
CTATGACACGGACAAGGTGCTCTATCTCTCAACACATCAGTTTCCCTTTTATCCCGGAACAGGTGCCCTGACTGAAACAGGAAAGGGAAAAGGTGAGGGGTACACTGTGAATATTCCGCTCCCGGGGTATCAGGGTGATGGTGACTATGCCACCATTTTTGATGATATTGTGTTACCCGTAGGGAGGGAGTATAAACCGGATTTGATTCTGATATCATGCGGTTTTGATATATATAAAGATGACCCCCTTGGGGCAATGGAGCTCAGCGCTGCCGGATTTGCCTATTTGACAAGACGGATGGTGGCCCTGGCTGAAGAGGTCTGTGGAGGAAAACTTCTGGTAACCCTGGAAGGTGGTTATGATCTGAATGGCCAGCGTGACGGGGCTATGGCCGTGTTGTCGGAACTGCTCGGCCACAAGCTTGACACAGGTCATGCCGGTAATCTGGACGGGAAACGAGCAGAACAGCTGGCAGGGGAAAAATCGATGCATCCTGCAATTGATCAGGCAAGGGATGTTGCAAAAAGATTTTGGAAACTGTAAAATTCTCTTTAATACTGTCTGTTCTGATCGGCGGTACTTTTGCAGCCTCAGGACAGAACAGGACTGGTCTCTGTTGCTGAAATGAGATTATAGATTCATAATTACCTGTTTATATGAGTAATTTTTCGCTCAAGGAAGAGAGAAATTGGAAACAGCACGGGCAAAAATTCTGGTGGCCGATGATGATAATATGGTCCGTGTCACTGTGTCCAAAATTCTCGAAATGTTTGGCTATGAAGTTGTTTCCGTCACCGATGGGATGTATGTTGTTGAAAACGTAGACAACAGCTATGATGTCATTTTGCTGGATATCAATATGCCCATCATGGATGGTTTTGAAACCATTGAGGCATTAAACAACCTTGACTATGATATACCGGTTATTTTTCTTACCGGTGCGGGTTCCATGGACTATGCGGTGAAGGCAATAAACCTTGGCGCCTATGATTTTCTCACCAAACCCATTGAAGACCTTGATATTTTCAATGTAAAAATCCGGCGGGCCGTTGAAAAACGGATGTATATTCGTCGTGAAGAGCACTATAAGCGCGAACTTGAAAAAGATGTTCGGGCCAAGGCCTCTGAACTTGAGAAGACCAACAAACTGCTCCTCATGTACAGCAACAGCCTGGAAAACGCCACTGTCCAGCTGATGTCAAGCCTCCAGAATGCCATGGAGGAAAAAGATTTTTATACCGCAGGACATACCATGCGGGTGACCGAGTATGCGGTGCTGCTGGGCCTTGCCATGAATATTTCTGAGAATGATATCGTGGTGTTGAGGCGTGCCGCCCAGTTCCATGATATCGGGAAGCTGGTCATTGATCTCACCTGTATTCAGAAACCCGGCAAGCTCACGGATGAGGAGTGGGCTCTGATCAGAAAGCATCCTGTCATCGGAGCCAATATCATAAAGCCCCTGGGTTTTATGGACAGGGAACATTTCATCATTCGTCACCACCATGAACGAATGGATGGCAAGGGGTATCCCGATGGGCTTGGAGGGGATGAGCTTGATATTCTCACCAAAATACTGATTGTGGTGGACAGTTATGATGCCATGACATCGAGACGGAACTATCGTCGCAATATGGATATGAAAGAGGCGGTGGAGGAGCTGAACAATTGTGCGGGATCCCATTTTGACAAGGATTGTGTCGAGGCCTTCAGCGACGCCATTGTGGATTTCACCTCCACTGCAGATGTTTTCTCAAGGGAATACCTGGAAAACTTCACTCTGGATCAGGATAATTAACAGGCCCAGTTATCTGTAGAGAGAAAGAACAATTTAACAAAGTCGAAGATAAATGAAAATTACACGCGAAGAAGTTGAGCATGTTGCAAACCTTGCCAGGTTGAATATGTCCGAAGAAGAACTGGCCAGGATGACAGTTCAGCTGGATACCATACTCTCCTATGTGGATAAGCTGGATGAGCTGGAAACTGCAAATGTTGCTCCAACCACCCATGCCTTTTCAATAAGCAATGCCTTTCGGGAGGATGAGATGCAGGAGTCGCTTCCCAGGGAGGAGGCCCTTGCCAACGGACCGAAAGAAAACGGAGAGGCCTTTGTGGTACCGAGGATTATTTAGGTTGTAGAAAAGAGGGTTCCGGGAAGGAAAACGACAGGGCCTGTCATCTGTGGCAGCCCCTTCGGGAACCCCTTCTCTGCGGCAGAAGTGTACAAGATTTCCTGAACCCTTACCGGTTCTTTTTTTATTTTGAGGCGTTTTAACAATGAATCCCCACGAGTTAAGTATTGGTCAGGCAAGGGTTGCACTTGACAGCAGGGAGCTTTCTTCCCGTGAACTGACAAAGAGCTGTCTGGATCGAATAGAAGCTGTTGAGGATACTGTTCATTCCTTTATCAGTATCACCAGAGAGGAGGCACTGCAGCAGGCCGAGGCGGCAGACAGGATAATTGCTGAAGGGGCAGCCGCCCCACTTTGCGGTATACCCTTTTCCCTGAAAGATCTTCTCTGTACCCGGGGAGTGACCACCACCTGTGGTTCACGGATGCTGGAGAATTTTATCCCCCCCTACGATGCAACTGTTGTCGAGAAGCTGAAAAAGCAGGGAGCGGTTATTCTGGGAAAAGTTGCCATGGATGAATTTGCCATGGGTTCCACCTCAGAAAACTGTGCCTACAACGTTCCTGAAAACCCCTGGAAGAAAGGATTTGTTGCCGGTGGTTCTTCGGGTGGTTCAGCAAGTTCAGTGGCAGCAATGGAATGTCTTGGCTCCCTTGGTTCCGATACGGGAGGATCCATCAGACAACCGGCATCTCTCTGCGGTGTCGTGGGCATGAAACCCACTTATGGCCGTGTTTCCCGCTATGGGCTGGTGGCGTTTGCATCTTCTCTTGACCAGGTTGGTCCCCTTACCCGCAATGTGACGGATTCGGCCATGATGAT
>JAMOMO010000136.1 GCA_027067035.1 Desulfobulbaceae bacterium | reverse complement strand
TGTTGACCGCTCGGTTGACCCGCATGGCCAGGGCCGTGAAGTTGTATTCACCCGGGTACTCTTCGTCTTCCGCCAGCAGGTCGAGGATACGCTGACAGACCTTGTGGTTGATGCCTGAATACATGGCTCTCGGGAAACGGTCATGCCCTGCCTTGACCGGAGTATGGATGGTGTAGACAATTCGTTGGGAAACGGTATGCACCGCCTGCAGGATATCCTGCTCGTTCATGGTGTTGTAGAAGGTATCTCCCAGCTGTTTTTTCAGTTCCCTCTGAATCAGATGCAGGGAAACGGCAACCCCGTGCTGTTCATTCAGATGAATTGTATGGGCCGTAAAGCCCAGCGTTCGCATGAGCGGGAGCGCACAGGAACCCAGCATCCGTCGCTGGTTGGCTTTCATGGCCGTTGTTTTTGCATTGTACAGCTGTTCAGCGGCCTCTCGTATCCAGGAGGGAGAGGACGGGAGTTTGTAATCAATGAGAAACTCGGGCACAAAGTAATCGAGTTCTTCACTGATTTCCATCTTCATCCAGACCTGGGCTTTGATCTGTTCCGGTTCATCTTGTGTGTTGAAGAACGGTACGGTTATTTCAAGAGGCACATCCGGATTTTCAGGATCATGGAGTTGAAACAGGGTGGGAGTTTCCTCAGGAGCCCAATGGGTAGCCTGATCGATCTGGCCGACTTTGGAGTCGACAAACTGGGAAAAATATCCCTCCCTGTAGAGCAGGCTGATTGCCAGCACCGGAATATGCATATCGGCCAGGCTTTTGAGCGTATCTCCAGCCAGTACCCCGAGGCCGCCGCTGTAGTTGGGGATTTTTCGCGGTCCATGCAGGTGTTTTTGGATAAAGGCATTAACCACGGGGTCATCACTGCCCGTGATGTTTTGCTCATGAAGAAAATCCAGCAGCGGGTGAAAGACATCCGGATCAGCCCCGATTTCCATTGAAATATAGGCCACCGAATTTCCGTCCGCTGTCTGGAGCCCGGACCAGACCTTATCGAAAATTGCCTGAGGAATACCAAAAAAAGTCCCGAATTCGTTGCGGGAGATCAGTTCTTTTTCCGTGCGGATTGTAATTGCTTTTTCTGCTGTCACTTGTGGTTACTTATAGAGTTCTAAAAAGGAATGTTTCTAAGGTGTCGCTTCGTTTTCAACTCTGTTGTGTTCATATCTGAAGTCGGCCTGAATTTCTAAGACTTTCAAACTAGAAGGGCTGATGCCGTTTTGCAAGCTAATTTCTTTTGTCTGAAAAAAATGTAACGGTTCAGGTAGAGGTAAAACTTTCCTCTACCCGGGCATGTAACCGTTCAGGAGTGCCACATATTTGATGAGTTAGGGCTTTGAAGCATACTTGTGCTATTTAAGAAGGCCAAAATGAGTGAAGCTGGGGTGCTCCTGAACGGTTACAAAAAAATGTTGTATTCCTTTTTCAAAGAAGTAGAATTATGAACCAGTTGAACTGGTGCAGGCTTTTAAATCGGTAGGCCGTACGATGTATCCACTGGGAGGATAACATGCAGAAAGACGTATCGTTGTGGAAGTTTATTTTATTGGCTCTTTTTTTTAGCCTATTTTTAGTCGGTTGTAGTGAAAAGGCCCCGAAGCCGGAGGAGTCCATGAAGGCAACAGAGGGATTGGGACCGGCTGAGTCTCTGGACACGGAGGCAAGCGAAATCGCTGCCACCATGGAAGGGAGAACCTCCGGACCTATGTTGCCGGTGTATTTTTCTTTTGACTCCGCCGCCATAGAAGGTGATCAGGTTTCCAGGATTGAGAAGAATGCTGATTTTATCAAAAAAAATTCCGCAATCCAGGTACGAATAGAGGGCAACTGCGACCCTCGGGGAACCAGAGAGTATAATCTGGCTCTGGGTGAACGTCGGGCACAGAGTGCCAAGAAATATCTGGTCAATCTCGGTGTTGCCGGGGGGCAGTTGACCACGATCAGCTGGGGTGAGGAAAAATTGTTGTTGTATGGGCATGATGAGTTGTCCTGGGCCCAGAACCGACGTGCTGATTTTGTAATAGTGAAATAAGATGAACTCGTAAACCGGCTGGGGCTGTACGTCTCCAGCTGGTGCTCAGGAAATTCCTCAAGAGCGTTCCTGTCACCTCTTCTTGTTATCTGGTCGAATTTTCTTGGTGAAATACTGCTAGTTGATAAAGAGTTCGCCTGCACGCCATGAATCTGTTTTGGCTGTGTGCTATGGTACACGACCAACCTGCAAAAGGGGTACAGGTTCCGGGCCGATTCGTTTCCCTGCATCCCAGATGTGATGTTCAAGATGAGAGCAACTCTTCCATGATTGTTGTTCTGAAAATACGTTTGCGTAACACTTTGTTACTTTTTAATTTATGAGGAAAGTGAAATGAAAAATTCAGTTTGGATGACCAGTGTGTTCATGGTTGGTGTGTTTTTGGCAGTGTCTCTGATGACTACCGGCAGCGCCTTTGCCGGTGACACAAAAATCGGTGTGATTAACATGCAGAAAGTGCTGGCAAGTTCTGCCGCCGGTAAGAAGGCCCAGAAAGAACTGGAAAAGAAGATGAATGCGTTGAAGGCAACCTTTAAGAAGGATGAGGATGCTCTTTTAGCCCTGCAGAAGGAAATCGAGAAAAAAAGCTCGGCCTGGAGTGATGAGATGAAGCAGGAAAAGGCTATTGAGTTTCAGAAGAAACGACGGGATCTCGGTACCAAGCAGGAAGATGCCAACATAGAGTTAAAGCAGCTCCGTGAAAAACATCTGGCGCCAATCCTGAAGAAGCTTGAGCAGGTTGTGAAGGATGAGGCCAAAAAGGGAGGATACACCATTATCCTGCCGAACAATGCCGTACTCTACAAATCCGATGATGCTGATATAACAGCGGTGGTCACCAAGGCCCTTGATGCGGCAATGAAATAGAGCCGGTTCAAGCAATCAGCTCATCGTGAACCCGCTTGAATTTATAGCGTATAC
>JAMOMO010000135.1 GCA_027067035.1 Desulfobulbaceae bacterium | reverse complement strand
GAAATGTACACTTTACAGCGGCGGCCTCAAAGGTGCCGAGGCAACTTTTGGTGAATCAGCGGAGAAGCATGGTATCAAGGAGATCATATACACCTTTGAAGGCCACAAGCTTAACCGCAATAAAAACTCTGTGATCCTGAGCAAAGAAGAGCTGGAACGTGGCGACATCTCCATGGAGCTGGCATCCCGTATGCTCAACCGCACCTATTACGAAACCGAGAAAATCCGCAAGGTCCTCCAGACCATCTTTCACATGGTAAACAACGGTCATCAGGTCTTTGTGGTGGGAACAATCATGGACGACAATTCCGTGAAAGGCGGAACCGGCTGGGCAGTTGAACTGGCAAAACTCTTCAATCGCCCTCTGCATGTCTTTGATCAACCGAAAAAACAGTGGTTTACCTGGAAGGACAGTGAGTGGGTGAAAGACAGTCCCCTCATCGAATATGACACCTTTGTCGGCTCCGGAACACGCTACTTAAACGATGCCGGTCGTGAAGCCATTGAGAAGCTCTTCACAGACTCCTGCGCCAGTGCCCACGGAAAATGATATGAGTACAGACTGCCTTTTCTGTAAGATCGGTGCCGGAGAGATTCCGGCGGAAAAACTCTACGAAGATGATGAACTGCTGGCCTTTCGCGATATCGCCCCCCAGGCCCCTGTACACTTTCTGGTCATCCCCAAGAAGCATATTCAGGACCCCTCGGGTGTAGGTGAAGGCGACGAGGCACTCATCGGAAGGATGGTACGCACAGCATCAAAGGTTGCCAGTGAAAACGGTATCAGCGACTATCGTCTGGTCTTCAACAATGGAGCGGAGGCGGGACAGACCGTCTTCCATATTCACATGCATGTGCTTGGCGGTCGTTCCATGAGCTGGCCTCCCGGCTGATCCGCCGGACGATCTCACTCTGTCCCGCAACCTCCGACGCAGAAGCGGGACAGAGATACCTTTCCAGCCACACTGTCAAACGCCGCTCTTCTTCTTTTCCTCGAGCTCATCCCAGCGTTCATAGAGTTTTTCGACTTCCTTTCTCGCCCCTTCAAGATCCGCCCAGACCGACTCAAGCTGTTGCGGGTCAGCAGCCGTTTCCGGCGCATCCATAAGGGCCTGAAGGCGTTCCAGTTCCTCTTCCCTCTCCATAATCCTCTCCTCAATCTGATCATACTCACGCTGATCCATATAGGAGAGCCTGCCGGCCTTCTTCTGTTTCTCTTTCGGAGCACTTTCCTTCACTGCGGCAGGAGCTGCAACCCTGCTTTCATCCGGCTTGTCAGCTCTGCCGAGATCCGCCAGCCACTGCTCATAGTCTGCATAACAGGCCACCTCACCCTGACCGTCAAAGCCAAGCACCTGTTCACAGACCGAGTCCAGCAGATAACGATCATGACTTACCAGTACCAGGGCACCGGGAAAATCGAGGAGACTCTCTTCAAGAATATCAAGGGATGGTATGTCAAGGTCATTGGTGGGCTCATCGAGGAGCAGAATGTCCGCCGGCTGACGCATCAGATCTGCAATGAGGATACGTGCCTGTTCACCACCGGACAGTTGTCCAACAGGGGTTTCCAGCTGATCGGCCCGAAAGAGAAAACGCTGCGCCCAGGAGACCACGTGATAGGATGCGTCCCGGAAGACAATGGAATCGCCGTCAGGTGCCAGGGCCTGCCGCAGAGTGATCTCCGGGTTGATACTCTCCCGCTTCTGATCAAAACTGACGATCTTCACATTGGGAGCGGTTGTAACTTCTCCACAATCAGGTCGATCCGGGCCATCACCGTTACTTGCGGCAATGATCTTCATCAGGGTGGATTTACCACAGCCGTTGCGGCCAAGCAGCCCCAGACGGGTTCCCGGAGAGAGTACCATATCGAGATCAGCAAAAAGCTGTCTTCCGTCGTAAGCTTTAGCTATCCCTTTGGCTTCAAAAAGTTTCTTTGTTTTTCTGCCGGTGGCATCAAAGTCTATACGCACCTGCTTGACAGAGCGGTTCCGGCCCTTTACCTCATTGAGCTGCGCCTGCAGCTTATGGGCCTCATCGATCCGGTAGCGCGCCTTGGTGGCCCGCGCCTTGGGACCACGGGCAAGCCATTCCGCCTCACGGCGCATCTTATTGGCAAGGCGGTCTTCGAGCTGCTGCTGCTGCTCCAGAAACTCGAGCCTTGCCTTCAAAAAACGGGAATAGCCGCCCTCAACGCCGAATGAGCCTTCGGGATAGACAGAGGAGAGCTCCACCACTCTGCCTGCAATATTTTCAAGAAAACGTCGATCATGACTCACCAGCAGGAAGGCCTCTGGACTCTTGGGGAGCGCCCCGGAGAGCATTTTTTCAAGCCAGATGACTCCTTCAATATCAAGGTGATTGGTGGGTTCATCCATCACCAGAATATCGGGCTCCACCACAAAACTGCGACAGATTGCCAGACGCTTGCGCCAGCCACCGGAAAGGAGTTTCACAGCCACCGCAGGATCTGGAAATTCCGCCCTGGAAAGCAGGGCCTGCACCCTGTTGTATCGTTCAATCTCATCAAGCCCAAGAGGGTCCAGAGCCGCTGCAAGGTTTTCCTCTATGGAGTCCTCCTCCTGAAACAGATCCGCCTGAGCCAGGTAGGCCGTTCGTACATTTTTACGGTAAAGCACCTGGCCCTCGTCGGGCTCCACACGGCCACAGAGTATCTTCAGCAGGGTGGACTTCCCGCTGCCGTTTGGACCGATGAGGCCGATGCGGTCCCCCCGATGTACAACAAGGTTGATCTGCTCAAAAAGACGCTGGGCACCAAAAGATTTTCCGATGGACTGACAGGTAAGAAGATGAGACATGAATTTGTACACAAAATAAAGAAAGTAATGAGAAAATGGGCAGATGAACCTCACCACACGCCATTTCCTATTGAAATTTCAGTGATACACGGGTATAACAACTGACTATTGAAGACCACGCTGGTCAAGGGTGATCAGCAGGACAGTATATCC
>JAMOMO010000134.1 GCA_027067035.1 Desulfobulbaceae bacterium | reverse complement strand
TCATCGTTTGATTTCAGGGGCGTCAGGAGTGAGAGCGGGTTGAGGTTTCTTGAAAAGAGGGTGACAAAAGAGGACATGCTGTCCTGAACACCGCGCAGGTCCGGATTCTTCTCCTTTTTGATGGAATAGTATAGTTCCTGTGCCAGGAGCAGCTGTTTGTTTGAGAGCGATTTGAGTTTTGCCATGAGTTCCGGGTTGCCCGGGGCAGAACCTGAGGTGTTTTCCGTGAAAAGCGGTGAGTCGGGGCTGAGGCTGTCATGGGGATCTTCTTTCAGGCCCAGCTTTCCCGAAGATATTCCCGGTCCGTTGTAGACACTGCGTGTGCTTTTGGAAGAGAGGTCGGTGAGAAAACGTGTCAGTTCCCGCATCGTGAGCCCCCTCTTAAAGGTGACATGGCCGATGTTTTTCTGCCTGAGAACCGTTATGAAGAGGGCAAAATAATCAGATTCCTCGGGTCGGATTGCCCTGTTGTTGATGATGAGGTCGTTGTCGATGATGAGGATGGTGAGTTCTCTGGTGGTAAACAGGGTCCTGTTCAGGCTGGTAAAGGCCTTGATAATCATCTCTCTGGTCTTGGGATGATCCAGGGAGTAGAGCCGGGTGTTGCTGATGACTATCCTGAGAAGATAGAGCGTGTCAAACACCTGCTTCTGCAGCCGGGTGTCCTTGCCTGGCTTCTGCTGCATCATGCCTTTCCTCCGTGTCCGTGACTGTCGGGAAGCAGTGCATCACAAATTTTCAGAATTTCCTTATCCTTGAGCTGGAGACCTTTTTTCAGCAGATTTTTTCTTTCATGCGGCGGGTAGCCCTTCAGTGAATAAAACAGAATGCGTTTCATTGTCATCACCTGATCTCTGTGGAACGGCCATTTGGTGAAGGCTATCTTTTCAAGGGCCGGCAGTGCACGGCTGTCTCCTATATTGCTCAGTATCATAAAGAGCCTTTTATTTCTCTCGATGCTTGTCTGTTTGATAAACTGGTACTCCATGAGATTGATCAGACCGGGGACACATGCTGCGGGCCGGTGGGTCTCACAGAGTTCAATGGCCGTATTCACGGTGTTTTCATTTTTTGACTCCAGCATGGAGGCGAGGGTGGCGCCAGCCTCCTTGTCGTGGATGGGCAGCAGCAGTCCCAGGATTCGTATCCGGATGGCGGGATCTTCATGGTCCAGGAAGGGGTGAAGAAGGCGGACTGTTCCCTGGATGCCGAGGTATTCAATGAGGGTGAGCAGCTTGAGCAGGGTGTTGCTGGTTTTCGTTTTTGGAAGAACAGTAAAAACCCTGGTGAGGGTCTCGAGCCTGAAGACCTTGAAAATGATAACCAGCAGATCATCTTCCGAGACCTTTTGGCTCATGCTGAAAATTGTGAGAAGTTTATCTAAAATATCGGGGCAGAGAAGGTTGAAAAGGCCTGCGGCAGCGCGTCTCTCTTCTTCGGTTTTCTCAGGAAGGATTGAGTAGATATAGTCGAGGAAATCAAGGGAAGTCAGCTTCTCCAGGGATGCTTCGGCAGTCTTGCGTATGCTTTCTGATTTTTTGTTTCTTGCCTGTTTTCTGAGGAGTTTAACCGTGGTTTGGAGGAGGTTGAATGCCCCGTTATCCGGAAGTACCAGGCAGATCTCAATCAGTTTTTCGGCAAGACTCTGGTATTCCAGAGCGTCATCTGTCTGGTGCATAAAGAGGAGTGTTGCCCTGACGATCTGCCTGTTCAGGTGGGACTCTTCCAGGGTCTGCAGATGTTCCTCCAGGGGAAAGGCGGCCTGCTGAGGGGTGGGCGCTGCGGGGCCGGCTGCCAGGTTCTGCAGGGTATCATGATACTTTTCGCTGACGTTGATATTGTAACTTTCAGGGTCAAGCAGATTGTCGATCTCCCTCTGCCTGGCAATTGCACCCGGTGTGGTCGGTTCTGCGGTGAAACGGATCTTTGAAATTTTTCTGATGAGATTTAAAAGGGCCGGTGAGACCTGGACCTTTTTTTTGTTGATCTGCCGGATCATGTCGAGAACAACGGTGTCGGAAAAGGTTTCCAGGAGCTTTTCGGGACTGTTGTGGACCATATTCCGGTCACAGCGTTCCAGGGTGGTATTGAGAAACTGTGTTCGCAGCTCGGGGTTCAGTGAGGCTATTATTTTACTGAATTCACGGCCTCCAAAGGATGCGGATGTGAGGCTTTCCCGGGAATCCTGTTGTAACATCTGGTCCAGAAGAGAGGAGAACAGCTCTATGATTTCAGGCTGTCTGCCTGCCTGCCGGTTGAGGGCAGCCGCCAGGGCCTCGGGAGCTGCCATCCTGCTGCCGGTGGCCTCGGATTTTCCGGAAAAGCCGAGTATTCCACTGGTCAGTTTCTGGGTGAAAGAGAGCCAGGTAAGGGGAGCAGCAGCGGCCTGCGGGCTGTCTGTCTCAGCGCTGCGGTCGAAGTAGTCATAATTGATTATCTCCACATCGATATGGGGCAGGTTCAGAGAGGAAAGCTGCTGTTGCAGGTTTTTCCCGGATTGGTTCTGTTCCGGCAGTACCCCCACTGCCTTGAGGAGCAGAAAGAGGGAGTGCTGCATCACCCCGTATGAAAATGCCATGGAGGCAACTTCATGGCGGCTGAGTACTCTGGCAAAGGCGGTACATGCCTGGGAGTCCGCTCCAATGGGATCGCCGTCATAGGTGATGACGTTTCTGGCAACACCAAAGAGGATTGTTTTCCGGTTGATGAGTATCCGTGACAAAAGCTGGTGGGCAATCGCAAGGCGGTTTTTCACCATGCTGTGGCCGATGGGGTAGAGCTGAATGTTTTTCAGGGCCAGGTAGAGGAATGAAAGAAGTTCTGTGAGCTGTTGTGTCTCCTGGTTCTGTTTCTGTCGCTGGTTTGTAGTGTCCACAGAAAAGGGTGCCGGGGTTGTGGTTGACAGCAGTTGCTATGTGGCAAGCTGCTGCAGAATGTACTCACCTATTGCCTGGCTGCTTCCTTTGCTGGAGCCCAGGTGG
>JAMOMO010000133.1 GCA_027067035.1 Desulfobulbaceae bacterium | reverse complement strand
ATTTCGGCACGGATTCATCCGAAGCAGTTGATGACGCGGAATTCTCAGATAAGGCCTATCGCATAGTTATTGCCGGCATGAAAAATATCTATAATTATGAGCTGAGCTACGAATACACAGGACCGGAATACGAAGTGGTTGGCAACCAGGGACTGGTTCGTGACAGGGCCGGTTATTCATTCGTGGGCGGAGCTGCTTTTGAGTACCACAATGTGAATCTTTTTGGCAGCAGTTTCTGGGATGATGTTGATGATGATCCGCTCTATCAGCGTCTCACTTCCATGGGGGGCGGCATTGAGTACAGTTATCTTGGCTGGCTGCGTTTTCCGTTCAGTATCCGTTATGAAAGAGGGAGTCAGAGAAGTAAGGATGAGCCTGAAGATCTGGACGAGACGGCAGTTGACCTTGATAGTGTTGAAACCCGACTGGGGTATCAGGACGGGCCGTGGATGGTTGAGGTCATGGCAGCTTTTTCCACCCAGAATGACAAGGGGCCACAGGACCTGGATAATGAACTGATCTCACTTTTTGTTTCCCCCGGGTACGGTGGTGATTTCCTGACGATTATGCCGTCATGGAGTTATAACAGCAGTAAGGACCTGCAGACGTCTATCCGCACCGACACCCATACCTGGACCTTGGATCTGCAGTCTCTGCTCTTTGCTGAGAAACTTCTCTGTGAGATCGGTGGAACCTACGACCGCAGCACCAGCAGTGACGGAACTATGGATGACAGAAGTTTTCAGGGATACGCCAGAGCAACGTATCGCTTTCAGACCCTCTGGAACCTGCTCTCACCGTCATTTGGACTTGAATACAGTCGCAGTTATCGGAAAGATGAAGTCGCAGGAACTCTTTTTCAGGAAGATATTGTGACGGCAACTCTTTCATCAACTCTTCCATACTCTTTTTAGGAGCCGACAATGATACAAAAAAGATTTCTGCAGGCTCTTTTCTTCCTCTCCCTTCTGACAGCGTCTTCTTACTGCCATGCAATAACCATGGGTGTAACGGTTTCCGGCAACGATATCAGGGTTGATATGACTGCTGCCGGACCTCCAACCACCACCTCAGGCAGGCTCGCCGTTAATTTCGGGGATGGCAGTCCTGTTGTCCGGTCGCCGGTCCTGACATATGTGGGCGCGGTCACTGTTGTGAATAAATGGTCCACCACTCACAGTTATTCGGCGGGTGGTGATTACACAGTTACCGGGAGATGGGAGAGTATTACTGCCCCTGATCCGGATCCACCCTATATTGTGGTCAGACAGGTCTCAATCCTGGTACTTTTCCCCGATAAGCTTTCTGTTGCCGGTGTCGGGGAAGAGTATGAGGAACTTTTTCGTGCGGATGGCGGAACCGGGCCTTACAGGTACCGGGTTGTCTCCGGAAGTTTACCACCCGGTTTACGACTTGCGGCAAATGGTCTTTTGAGTGGGGCTCCCAGCAGGCTGGGACGCTATGTCTTCAGTGTGGAGGTGTGGGACGCCCGAGGGCTGAAGTCGACTCGCAAGTATGAACTGAGGGTGGACAGTGGTGAAGTTACAATCAGAGTGACTCCATCGACGCAGTCTGTTTCAAGACAGGGGGTTCCCGCCAGTGCCATCACCTATGAGTATTCTGGAACGGCTGTCCAGGATGTCCTGCGTTCCAGTCGTGGTGAGTTTCGGGTTGGTGGAACTGTTTTGGGATATATCAATAAGGGACTGACCCTGAATGTCAGAAACGGCAAGGCGCGATCAGCTGAGTCAGTGCGGATACCCATGTCGGTTATTCAAAGGGCCGCACAGATGAACAGCAACAGGATAAGCTACAGTCGTGAATTCACGTCAAAGAGTATCATCGGCAGGGCCAGCTGTACTTTGCTTGTATCATCCAGCGGTGATCTCAGAATTACCCGGATGCGACTCTTTTTTGAGGATAGTAACAGGCCGCGTACCGTTGTTTCCAGAAGTTCCAGAGATCTTGAAGCTGTGGCCGAAATCAGCTTTACAGGGACCGGTCTGCTGAAAGGGTACTGGGAAGTTGACGGCAGGATATTGAAACGGGTGCAGAAAAACCTTCGTTTCTCTAAGAAACTCACTCTGAAAACACCAGATGTCCCACCCTTGCCTACTTATGCTGAAGGTCCCCACAGGGTGCGTTTTGTTATCACCAGCCCAGCCCAGGGGATTTCTTTTCCAGTGGCTTACTATGATGTGGTTGAAGATAAAAAGAGTGGCAGGAGGGTGGTTGTTCTGCTGCTTCCTGAGGATGAAAGCATCCTGAAGTTTTCGGAGACACGTTTTTCATGGGAGCAGGATGATGGAGCGGTAACGTATCTTGTCAGTTTCTTCGATCAGGATGCTCAGGATGAGAAACCTCTGTTCTCGGCTTACAGTAAAACAAAAACCTATGATCTCCCGACAAAAATCCTTGAGAAATTCTTTGAACGGGGAGCTGCTTATAAATGGCTGGTCATTGGATTGAGTGATGACGGCGGGGTCGTCAGTGAGAGTCGGGTGAAACATTTTAGATTCGAATCATCTCAGTAGAATGGGAAAGGAATGTTTATGATGCGATTGGGTCTTGTTTATCTGTTTGCTCCTTTTGTTTTTCTCCTCTTCTCACAGTCACTTGTTACTGCCAAAGGAGTTGATAGCATCGGCGGCAGCGGTTTCTGCTGTGTGAAGGGGGTGTTGCAGTCCGGGAAAACAGAGTCCCAGTGCAAGAAGCAGCGTGGTACCTATTACTCTGCGAAACAGGCATCAAAGGCAAAACAGCAGTGTCGTTTTGAACAGGGTTTCTGTTGTGTAAAAGATAAACTGCAGTCGGGGAAGACGGAATTGCAGTGTAAAAAGCAGCACGGCAGCTATTTCCCGGCTGGACAGGCATCAAAGGCAAAGCGGCAGTGTCGGCCCGAGCGAGGTTTCTGCTGTGTGAAGGGGGTGTTGCAGTCCGGGAAAACAGAGTCCCAGTGTAGGAAGCAGCGCGGTACCTATTA
>JAMOMO010000132.1 GCA_027067035.1 Desulfobulbaceae bacterium | reverse complement strand
TACAGTGCTTCCGAATAGGTACTTACCTGCTGATAGGGTGGTGTGAATGGCATTTCCGTATCAGTATTCCACAAAGAACAGCCACTGAGCAAAAACGGCAGAAGCAGAAAAAGAAGTGATTTCCCGGATCCGTTAATCCTGAAAGTCCTGTGATGACAATAAGAATGTGGGCAAAAAGAAGAAGTCATAATAATATAAAAGCTGAAATTTAGAAAAAACCGGAGGTCGCGAACAACACCACCCGGGACACTGTCGTGTTTACAACATACAGCACTGATTCTCAGGGGTTTGCGGGAAGATCAGTTGGAACTTCCACGTCACTGAGATTGTCATAGAGCCCGTCAACATCATAATCATCACCAAGCCCCGTGGAGTAGCTGGTATCTCCCATGATAACCAGGGTTTTACTGGACGATGACTGATCAATAATCACGATATCACCATTGACAGTACTACCTGGCTGTAAAACAACGGAATTGATATTCCCCATGTATTCCCCACCGGATGGTCCAATGGTGGTTCCAGGTACCAGGGTATCGTAGGATGGTGACACCACCCCTGGCGATACAATGGAAGAGACACGGCTCTTGGAGCGCATCTCTATGAAACTAAAGTTGATATCGGGATCACCCAGCTGATCTGCTGCCTTAATGGAATCATCAAGGTAAGTTGATATTCCATCATCAAGATCCCCTGCCAGGCAGGATGAAACAGGAAAACAGGATACAGACGCAACGGCCAGACAGAGTGTTGCACAGACCCTTAAATTAAACGTTTGGAGGTACATATTCATCAATCTCCATGCATGGTTCATCCTACTTGACCTGGACAGTTCCCATATTGGCGGTGGCAGCTCCAGCAGCACTAACGGCCGTATTTGAAGAATCTTCAATGGTCGATTCATTCTGAATGGTACCTGTAACCACAGAATCCTGCACCTGCACAGAGCCCATATTGGCAGTGGCAGCCCCCAAAACCCCGACAGCACTGTTCTGAGATCCGTCAATGGTGGCTGTGTTTTCCACAGATCCTGACACATCGGCATCCTTTTCTATCTGAACAGACCCCATGTTCGCAAGAGCCGCCCCACCGGTACCAACTGCCGAATTACTCGACCCCTCTATTATCGCATCATTCCTCACCTCTCCTGTGATATCGGAATCCTTCACCTGGACAGAACCCATATTAGCGGTTGCAGCTCCGGCCACAGCAACCGCCTTGTTGGAAGATTTTTTGATATCAGCTGTATTGGAAACCGTACCACTGATATCAGATTTCCGAATCTGAACAGTTCCCATATTGGCGGTGGCAGCTCCAGCAGCACCAACAGCAGTATTTTCAGAAGACTCAATCTTGACATCGTTGTTCACAGTTCCAGATATATCGGATTCCTTTATCTGAACACTCCCCATATTCGCTGTGGCTCCACCCAGGCCGCCAATTGCTTTATTGGAAGACTTTTTGATCAGGTTTTTATTGCTTACAGTTCCTGATACGTCGGATTCTTCACCAGCACCAAAAGCTGGACAGGCAGCAAGAGTAACAATGATACATATTGTGGCAACACGAAAAAATGACATACTTTCTCCCTCCACAGAAGAATTAATTTTTTAATTAAATAGCGCTAAACGGCCCATCAATCGTTATTTTCAACGATACCTGCTTGGAAAGATTTTGTCAAACAAAAAAAGAAACATTGTTACTGCATTCACAAAAGATATATCCCAGTCCCACTGAAACGATCACAAAACCACAGGTTTTAAAAGGAATTATAAGGAAAACAGGTGTACCAGAAGACACTATTCAGGATAAAAAAAAGCAGTAACCGGAAGAGAGCTGATTCCAACAGAGCGTTAATGGTTGCCAATACATATTCAAAACTGGTATTTTAGAGCTCCCGGATCAATCAGAACCTCCGGATGCGGCACCTCTCCTTTGATTGGATATGACGATAACATGGCTGCTGACCTGCAGGAGTTCCATCAGGTTTTTCATAAATTATGAGCGCGCCGTTTTTTAATGATTATAAAGTAACTTGAACACCGGAAACATGACCATCACCAAAACAGTATTCTGAATCCGTATTACTTAATTTCCAGAAAAAATGATATAATCAATACACCATGATATCTATTGCCGGATTTGATCACAGATTCAAAAGAAATGACCAAACAGAGACAGGCACGACCCACGCCCGACAAGCAGTAGGCAGCAGACCCAAAAAGCCGGGATATTTCTTCACCCCCTGACAAGCAACCATTGATCCACTAACAACAGAGAAGGACCGCCACCTCCATGAAGCAAGAAAAAGCCCCAACCTGTGCCGAGCGACTCTTTGGCAAGAGCCTGGAAAAATCATTCCGACAGGCCATGACTCCGTTTGAACAGTTCGTCCACGACGAGGCCTCATCCGGACTGCTCCTTATGGCATGTACAGTCATTGCCATGGTAATAGCAAACTCCCGCCTGTTTCCCATCTATGACGCCATCCTTCATACGGATATCACCATTGGGGGCGGGGCATTCACCCTCACCTACTCTCTTCATCACTGGATAAATGACGGGTTAATGGCCCTGTTCTTTTTCACCGTCGGCCTTGAAATAAAACGTGAAATATTAGTTGGAGAACTGGCTGCCGTGCGACAGGCGATTCTTCCGATAGCCGGTGCCTTCGGCGGAATGATCGTTCCCGCACTCATCTACGTGGCAATAAACGGCGGAACCGATGCCATTGACGGCTGGGGTGTCCCCATGGCCACTGACATTGCGTTTGCTCTTGGAGTACTGGCACTCCTTGGCAAACGTATTCCAAAGGCCCTTGTGGGATTTCTTCTGGCACTCGCCATCGTTGATGATCTCGGAGCAGTGCTTGTTATTGCGGTTTTTTACACAGAGCAGATAAACCTCTCGGCCCTGCTCTTTGCAGGCGGCGCCTTCTTCATGCTTGTCCTCTCAAACAAACTGGGGATACGCAGGCCGCTGC
>JAMOMO010000131.1 GCA_027067035.1 Desulfobulbaceae bacterium | reverse complement strand
TTCAATAAACCGCTGGTAAACAGATTCAAGGTCTCCCTCTGTTTCAGGGCTGTATCCCGCAAAGAAAACACCGTCCGGTTCCAGAAGTCGGCTGTGAAGTTCTTCCATGGAATCCTTGCCGATAACACATCTGTATTTTGATCCTTTCCTGCCTGAGCCCGGGCAGGAAGGACAGGCCATGCACCTGAAAAACTCATATTGCTTCAAATCAAGGATATCAAACTCAACGCCCGGGATCTCCACCGAAGACAGCAACTGCTGAATGCTGTCTGTGACGATATTGTCCTGATCCTGTAAAACCCAGAAATCAATTTTGACGATCTCTTTTTTCTTATTTCTTCCATGGGCCGCAATATTGGCCGTCTGAGCAACTTTTCTCCCGGTTCCGATACAGGTTTCAAGGCCAAAGTAATCTTCCCGTATATGTCCCTTGTGCCCGGCCCAGGCGGTGCCGCCATACTGCGATGTTGCCGGACCATTCCCGGTGACAATGAACCCGATATCCATGGCTTCATTCAGGGCGTAGATATTGGTGGTCTCCTGACCGCCATTTCTTTTTGCCCCAACAGACATGGCACCAAAACTCTTTCCCTTAAACAGTGCTCTGTTTTTTCTGGCAAGGTCGAAAAATGCCTGGATTATCGAAGATCTGTCTCCAAAATACACCGGTGTGGAGATGATAATCCCGTCCACTTTATCCAATTTACCCAGGAGTTCATCAAGATCCCTGGTGCTGCCATCACGGAGAAAGAAGTGATTGAGGGGGATATATTCAACTTCGGCATACTCATTTGCACCAAAGGCACCGGCAAGCATGCATCCTTCGGAGTTGCTGATCAACTGCTCACCGGCAAGGCGTTCAATGACCTCATACAACCTTGTCTGATTTGTAATTCTCGGCAGAAGATCCTGCACTGCCTCCGGGCTGAGGCTGTTACGAATACTCCCGCCCAGAAATGCCACTTTTGTTTTATTCTCCGGCATATTGTTACCCTTTACCTGCACGGCAGGTCAGCTGAATATTTCCTTTTTCACCAGATATTGATCAACAACACTACGATTTACCCGGATGTTTCCGGCTCCGTGTATTCTCACGCCACCATCCCTGAACTCAAGAGGTAGCTCCAGTATACTCTGGTTCTGTTTCAAAAATCCATTCATCTCTCCGGCCAGCACAGCACCGCATTCCGCCTGGATCAGCAGCTCATGATAACAGCCGATATCACCTGCGACGCCGTTTCCGATGATTATTTTTAATTGTGCCGCCCCGGCCATCTCTATGAGTTCAAGCATATACTTTACGCTGGAGTGTTTCATCAGCTTGAACTTCACATAATTACAGCACTTCCTGCTGATTGCTTCAGCCAGTTCTTCACGGGTATCAATGGACTCATCAAGCATAATATTAATACGCCCACGATTTTCGTACAACACTTCCATATCATCCCATGCATCCACCGGAAAGGGCTGCTCAAACTCCTCAACGCTGTACTCCTGGATTCCATCAACAAAGTAACGTGCCTCTTCCAGGCTGTAGCCCTTATTGGCATCAATTCTCAAAGGAAGTTCCGGGAAACGGGTACTGATCTGCCTGATCTTCAGGAGGTCCTTTTCCACATCAGAACTGCCGCCGACCTTGACCTTTACACAACGGAAACCCTGACGAATCTGTTTTTTGATGCTTTTTAAAATACTTTCCGTATCAGAGCCGCTGACAATTCCCACAAGGGGAACAACAGTATCAGATATATTCCGGAACAGATTCACATCCAGAAATTCCACTGCGGTACAGAGCGAGGTTGCAGCAAAATAATTATTGCCGCGATTCTCCATGAGAGACGACAGCGCCTCTTCTGTATCAGAGCCAATCAGCCCCGGTGCAGTCTGCATCAGATACTGCTGCACTGACTGAGAATCTTCCCAGTTATATCCGTAAAGAGGTGTGGTCTCGCCAATCCCGAGCCGCTCACCGCTTCTGACCAGGACCAGAAAAGTCTGAAAACTCTCAACAGTCCCGAATGACAACTCATACGCTTCCTTTATCGGGATATCAAGCTGCAGGACGGTAATGCTGTCTATCTTCACCGGAGATTCTCCGGCAACGATTCCCGAACATAGACCCTGTCATCGTAGTGTCTTACCATGAGGGTATCTGTTGCATAGTGATGCTGCTCTTCAACATCTTCTCCCAGGGCAAGCTCTACAAGCATTTTATGAAAATTAATACCACTGGCATGGGCCAGGCGGCTGTATCCCCACAACCGGGGATTGATTTCCAGGAGTTTCGGGAGACCGTCCCTGCTGTCAATTTTGAACTCAATGGCTGCCATGCCCACAAAGTTTTCCAGAGATTCTATGAGCTGAATACCCAGCTTTCTGAGATTTTCATCTTCGATAGCTTCACCAACCACTGCCGGACCACCGTCCTTGTTAAGGGTCTTCAGACTTCTTGAAACAAAGGACGCCTTGAGTTGTGACTGCCTGTCATAGAGGCAGGCCACCAGATACACGGAACCGGCACCACCTGGTATCAACTCCTGCAGAATACTCCTGCGGTTCAACCGGCGGTAGGATTCCATGGCCTCTTCTCTGTTTCCGGGATAACTCACACCCACCCCCCCGGATCCGACCACCGGTTTTAATACTGCCGGATAACTGATATCAGCCTTTGCAATACATTCCGTGTCAGTAAGCAGCAGGGTCTTCGGACAGGGAACGCCGGCCCGTTCTGCCTGCTTTGCGGTTTCATACTTATCAATGCATTTCAATACTATATCGTGATCTGCCAATAAAATCCGGACTCCAAGTTCTGCAAATCTCTGCCGCTGGGCAGAAATGACAAGGGTTTCCGTTTCATAGCAGGATACCAGCACATCCACTTTTTCCTGAACACATATCTCCACAAGCCTGTCAATATACCCGTCTGCGTCTGCAACGGGTACCAGATAGGGAACCACCCCGGGAACATACAGACCACAGGCATAGCGAT
>JAMOMO010000130.1 GCA_027067035.1 Desulfobulbaceae bacterium | reverse complement strand
TATTGACGGGCCTCCCATCGAGTATTTTACCTGAATCTGCGAGCAGAATGAAACTGTTTACAGGTGTCCCAGCGGCTTTGCAAGGCTGCGAACGTGTTCCAGGGTCTCGTCCAGATCAAAACTGAGAAGTTTCTTCTCCAGCAGAACAATGCTGCCATTGATGATAACCGTCTCCACATCGGAACCGTTGCCGCTGTAAACAAGTGAGTCGCTGCTGTAAAACGGTTGGAGGTGCGGCTGTTTCAGCTTCAGAAGTATGAGATCAGCCTTGAATCCGGGCGCTATTTTTCCAAGCTTTCCGATGCCCAGTATTCCGGCATTGTTCTCCGTGGCTGTTGCCAGTGCCCGTGCTGCGGGCATGGCAGTGGCCTCAAGTGTCTGCAGTTTCTGGGTCTTGGCCAGAATGTCGAGCTCAACAAAGAGATCAAGTGCGTTGTTGCTGGCGCTGCCGTCGGTACCCAGTCCAATGGGAATTCCCATCTCATCCATTGCAGCGGCCCTGCTGATTCCCGAAGCAAGCTTGAGGTGGCTCTGGGGACAGGTTATGACACCTGCGCCACTTGTGTGGATGGTGTTCATATCCCTCTCGTCAAGCCAGACACAATGGACCAGGACAGTGTCGTCATCGAGCAGATCAAGTGCCGCCAGATGAGCTATGGGGCTTTCTCCCTGAGGGTCCATGATGATTTTCTGTTCCTGCCGGGTTTCGGCAATATGAATAAAGAACGGCAGCTCCTGCTCCCGTGCAAGTGCTTTGGCTGCCCGCAGAGTTGCCGGTGAGCAGGTGTAGGGTGAGTGGGCAAAAACGGCAGGTGTTATGCGTTCATCCCGGTTTTTCCATTCACTGATAAAGTCGGCCACCGCCGAAATGTTCCGGCCGGGGTCGGCTACACCGGGGGCAGGGAAATCCACAATTCCGTGGGCTGCAACAGCCCGCATTCCACTTTCACACAGGGCGCGTGCCGCCTGATCTTCATGAAAATAACCATCGGCCACGGTGGTGGTGCCGGAGAGTATCATCTCTGCTGCGGCAAGTTTTGTACAGTGGTAGACCATCTCTTCATTCACATGGGCAGCTTCTGCCGGGAAGATATGCTCATTGAGCCACCGGCTCAGCTCAAGATCGTCGGCAAGGCCCCGGAACAGGGTCATGGCGCAGTGGTTATGTCCGTTAATAAGACCGGGCATCAGCAGCCTGTCTGTTCCGTCAAGCTGTATTGCCTCCGGGCAGTCGGGGACTGTGGCCATGGGGCCGAATGAGTGGATACGACCGTCCCTGCACAACAGCCATTGTCCGTGTCTGAGGGGACTGCTGCAGTCGGTGTGGAGAGTGACGTTGCTGATGAGGATGGGGGCTGGGGTCATGGACTGTTCCTTGCAAAAAAATGGGCATTTTCTCTTTGAGCAGGGTATACTATTCTATTTTGAATAATTTGTCGTCTTTCTGTGTTGTTTTTCATTTTTGTCCAGCTATTCAGCGTCTTATTGCGGCTGAAACAGAATGTGACAGGCAGCTGAGACTGGTTTACGGTTTTTTTCTTATGCCCGAACATGGGTGAGGAGTTTATATATGGGTTTTCGTTGTGGTATTGTCGGCCTTCCAAACGTTGGAAAGTCCACAATTTTCAATGCATTGACAGCAGCCGGCATTGATGCCGAAAATTATCCGTTTTGTACCATTGAGCCCAATGTGGGCATTGTGCCGGTTCCGGACAAGCGCCTTGACGTGCTGGCGGAGATGGCCAGAACAAAGAGCAAGGTCGCAACCCAGATGGAGTTTGTGGATATTGCCGGCCTGGTGAAGGGTGCCAGTCAGGGTGAGGGACTCGGAAATCAGTTTCTGGGTCATATCCGGCAGGTGGATGCCATTGTCCACGTGGTGCGCTGTTTTGAGGATGAAAATATTGTCCACGTGGACGGCTCAATTGATCCCGCCAGGGATCGTGAGGTGATCACCATGGAGCTGATTCTCTCAGACCTTGATACCGTTGAAAAACGGCTCAAGAAGGCGCAGTCCATGGCCAAGTCAGGGGACAAGACCCTGAAGGCCCAGGCCGCGTTTCTCGAACGGCTTCGCGATGCCCTGGACAGCGGTGCCTCCGCCAGAAGTGTTGTCCCGGAAAATGATATGGAAACGGAGATGATGAAGGAGATGTGCCTGCTCACTGACAAGCCGGTGCTCTATGTGGCCAATGTCCTGGAAGAAGACGTGATCAGCGGCAATGAGCATGTCCGTGTCCTTGAAAAACTTGCAGCAGAAGATGGCGACGGCGTGGTGATCATAGCCGGGTCCATTGAACAGGAGCTGAGTCAGCTTGACAGTGAAGAGCAGCAGGAATTTCTGGCAGACATGGGAATGGAGGAGCCGGGGTTGAACAGGCTTATTGCCGCTGGTTATGAACTCCTTGGTCTCATAACCTATTTCACAGTTGGCGAGAAGGAAACGCGTGCCTGGACCATCACCAAAGGCACCAAGGCCCCTGGCGCTGCCGGAAAGATTCATTCCGATTTTGAACGCGGTTTTATCCGGGCTGAGACAATCAGCTATGATGATTTTGTTGCCTGTGGCGGCGAGAACGGCGCAAAGGAAAAGGGTCTGATGCGCTCCGAGGGAAAGGAGTATGTGGTTGCTGACGGTGACTGCATGAATTTCCGCTTTAATGTGTGAGACAGGCGGGGGATTTTTATGGCAAAGCAGCAGTTCATAGAGGAGTTTCAGGAGGGAAGTCGTATTGCGGATCTGTTTCTGGTGAAGTCTTCCCGGCTTGCTGAGACCCGGGCCGGAAAACCCTATATTCAGCTCACCCTCATGGATCGCAGCGGGGAGATCAGCGGACCGATCTGGGACCGGGCCCGGGAGGTCTTTCCCCATTGTGCTCCGGGGAGCTTCCTGCATGTGCAGGCCGTGGTACAGCTCTATCGTGATCAGCTGCAGCTGAAAATTGATGATGTCAGGCCCGTGTCGCGGCAGGATGCTGATCTGGCCGATTTTGTCCCGAGTTGTCCGCTGAAC
>JAMOMO010000129.1 GCA_027067035.1 Desulfobulbaceae bacterium | reverse complement strand
GGTTCCGGCAGAGATCAGCCGACCCATGATGACATTCTCTTTGAGTCCCACGAGATCATCCACCTTCCCCTGCATTGCTGCATTGGTAAGAACCTTTGTGGTCTCCTGGAAGGAGGCTGCAGAGATAAAACTCTCGGTCGACAGCGAAGCCTTGGTGACACCAAGCAGCAGAGGTTCTGCCATTCCCGGCTGTTTCCCTTCCGCCATAAGTCTGTCACGTTCATCCTCAAAATCCCACCAGACAACCTGCTCACCAATCATAAACCTGGAATCACCTGCATTGGTGATCTGAACCCTGCGCAGCATCTGGCGCACAATGACCTCGATGTGCTTGTCATTGATCTTAACACCCTGGAGACGATATACCTCCTGAACCTCGTTGACGAGGAACTTGGCAAGTTCCTTGACACCAAGAACCTTGAGAATATCATTTGGCACAACGGTACCTTCCATCAACGGCTCTCCCGCCTGAACATAATCACCCTCATGGACGATGATATGTTTCACCTTGGGCACAAGATACTCCTGAGGCTCACCATATTCCGGAGTAACCACAACACGAAGCTTTCCTTTGAGTTCTTTACCGAAACTTACCCGGCCGTCAATCTCACTGATGATGGCAGGCTCTTTGGGTTTGCGCACCTCAAACAGCTCGGCAACCCGGGGAAGACCACCAGTAATATCCTTCGTCTTACTACTCTCACGGGGAATCCTGCCGATGACTGTTCCAGGCTGGATTACATCACCCTCTTCAAGGGAGATAATGGATCCAACGGGCAGTGAATACCGGGCAAATGCCTCGGATCCGGGAAGTTTCTGGGTCTTATTACCCTTCTCACCCTTGATGGAGATACGGGGGGAGAGCTGCTGCCCCGAAGGTGTCGGAACAATTACCTTACTGGACTTACCGGTGACACCATCCACTTTTTCCTGCATGGTTGCACCTTCAATGATATCACCAAATTTGATGACACCACCAACTTCCGAAACAATGGGAATGGTATACGCATCCCATTCAGCAAGGGTGGTACTCGGTTCCACCTTCTCACCTTCCTTGACAAGGATCTGGGCACCGTAACTGACCTTGTGCCGCTCACGCTCACGTCCCTGCTCATCAAGAACAGCGATCTCGGCGTTTCGATTCATTACAATCTTGATGCCTTCCGAATTCTCAACTGAGTGAAGGTTTTTAAAGCTGATTGTACCGGCACGCTGACTCAGGATTTCAGCCTGCTCAACCGCACGGCTTGCAGTACCGCCAATATGGAAGGTACGCATTGTGAGCTGTGTTCCAGGCTCACCGATGGACTGGGCTGCGATGATACCAATTGCCTCACCACGGTTAACCATATGACCACGGCCGAGGTCTCGGCCATAACACTGGGCACAGACACCGCGACGGGCACGACAGGTCAGCACCGAACGAATCCGTACTTTGTCAATACCGGCTTCATCGATCTCCTTGACCAGAGTCTCTGTGATTTCCTGACCGGCCTCAACAATTACTTTTTCCTCATCAAAGGGATCCACAACATCTTCCTGGGCCACGCGGCCAAGGATTCGATCTCCAAGGGGGACGATAATTTCTCCGCCGTCGAGCAGCGGCTCGGCCACGATACCATCAAGGGTTTCACAGTCAGCCATGACGATGGTGGAATCCTGAGCCACATCAACAAGACGCCTGGTGAGGTATCCTGAGTTAGCTGTTTTCAGTGCTGTATCAGCAAGACCTTTTCGTGCACCATGTGTTGAAATAAAATACTCAAGAACACCAAGTCCCTCTCTGAAGCAGGCCTTGATAGGAGTCTCAATAATGGCGCCTGACGGTTTTGCCATAAGTCCACGCATACCGGCAAGCTGACGAATCTGATCACGGGAACCACGGGCTCCGGAATCCGCCATAAGATAAATGGAGTTGAAACTGGGAGCAACAACCTCCTCATTATCCCTGTTGATAAAAGTGTCAACCTTGATGGCATCCATCATCTCATTGGCCACATCTTCAGTGACCTTTGACCAGATATCAACAACCTTGTTATACTTCTCACCCGAGGTAATCAGACCATCAGAGTATTGCTGACTTACATCAACAACCTCTTTCTCGGCCTTGCCGACAAGCACCTTCTTGGAATCGGGAATTTTCATATCATCAATACAGATGGAAATTCCAGCCCTGGTTGCGTACTCATATCCTATATCCTTGAGACGATCGGCAAGAATAACCGTGTCCTTGGTTCCCGCATGGCGATAGGTGTAATCGATGAGCTGGGCCAGGGCCTTTTTACTCATCACCTTGTTCACTTCGGAGAACGGTACTGACTCGGGCAGCAGATCACCAAGGAGAATCCGGCCCATGGTGGTTTCAACCATTTCGCCGTCCATTCGTACTTTGATTACCGCCTGAAGGTGAACAACCTCATAGTCATAGGCAATCCGCGCCTCGGCAGGACTTGAAAACATCTTCCCTTCACCCTGGGCATTGATTCGCTCACGGGTCATATAGTAGAGGCCAAGTACAATATCCTGGGAAGGGATAATAATGGGCTCACCATTGGCAGGAGAGAGGATATTATTGGTGGACATCATCAGAACACGTGCTTCCACCTGGGCCTCAACGGACAGCGGCACATGAACAGCCATCTGATCACCGTCAAAGTCAGCATTAAATGCTGCACAGACAAGAGGATGGAGCTGAATGGCCTTTCCTTCAATGAGTACTGCTTCGAAGGCCTGCATTCCAAGTCTATGAAGAGTTGGGGCACGGTTCAGAATAACGGAACGCTCGGTAACAACTTCATCAAGCACGTCCCAGACCTCTTTGGCGCCCTTTTCAACCATCTTCCGGGCACTCTTGATTGTGGTGACCAGTCCCTGGTTTTCAAGTTTGTTGTAGATAAAGGGCTTGAAGAGCTCAAGGGCCATTTTCTTAGGAATACCACACTGATGAAGACGAAGATGCGGACCAACCACAATAACGGAACGCCCGGAATAATCGACACGTTTTCCAAGGAGATTTTGA
>JAMOMO010000128.1 GCA_027067035.1 Desulfobulbaceae bacterium | reverse complement strand
CTCACCGAATATTGGGTTACCAGCTTCTTTTCTGCGGCAGGATCACTCTCTTCACCACCGGTACCCAGGGTTCTTGAGAGGGTCCGCAGCAGGATGGAGCGTCGGGCCGGTTTGTTGAGGAAAGCAGTGAATCCGGCGTCTTTGCACTTCTTGGCAATTTTTTCGGTGGAGGAGGTGTAGGCCAGAAAAGGGATATCCTTACTTTTCAGATCTGAATTTCTGATCATTTTTGCCAGTTCAAAACCGGAAATAACAGGCATGTGGAGATCGATGATTGCAAGATCAAACGGTTTTCCTTCCAATTCAGCCTTTTCCAGCGTCTCCAGGGTCAGGGTCTCGTCCTGGATCGCGGTTGCTTCTATGCCGGCTTTGGTGAGGAGATGTCCAAGGATATCGTTGTTGGCAGCATTGTCATCGACAATGAGCATTCTGGTGCCTTCAAGGTCGAGCTGTTTAAGGGTCTTGGCCCGTGACACGGAGGATTTGCGCATCATTGCAGTGAAGTGAAAGGTGGACCCTTCACCCTGAACACTTTCCACCCAGACCCTGCCCTGCATGAGTCCGGCGATTTTGCGGCAGATTGAAAGCCCGAGTCCTGTCCCGCCATATTTTCTGGTGGTGGAGCCATCCTCCTGCTTGAATGCCTCAAAGATGGATTCACATTTATCCGGATCTATTCCTATACCGGTGTCCCGGATCATGCAGTGAAGTTTTATGTTTTTTTCGTCTTCCTCCTCAACATTAATGGTCAGTTCCAGTTCACCTTTTTCCGTGAATTTGGCAGAGTTGCCCAGGAGGTTTAGCAGGACCTGGCGGAATCTGCCGGGGTCCCCGCTGATATTGGCAGGCAGTTTGTCATCTATGCGGCACAGCACCTCAATGGGTTTTCCGGCGACACGGGGACGCACCAGCTCACACACGTCGTGGGCGGTGATTTCAGGGTCAAAGTCGATGTATTCCAGGCTCATCTGTCCCGCTTCCACCTTGGAAAAATCAAGAATATCGTTGATCAGGCTGAGAA
Organism: Desulfobulbaceae bacterium; assembly: GCA_027067035.1. Classification (GTDB taxonomy): domain Bacteria; phylum Desulfobacterota; class Desulfobulbia; order Desulfobulbales; family Desulfocapsaceae; genus Desulfocapsa. Next base: position 2,007 of record JAMOMO010000128.1, on the reverse strand, counting down.
GCGCCTCTCCGCTTCTCTTGATGGTCTCGGCACTGTCACGCTGTTCCTCATCAAGATCTGTGGACAGGAGCATTTCGGTGAAGCCGATGACACCGTTCATGGGTGTTCGTATTTCATGACTCATGGATGCAAGGAACTGGCTCTTGGCAATGGATGCCTCTTCTGCCGCACGTTTTGCCTTGCGTAACTCTTTTGTCTGAAGTTCGATTTCGGTCTGCAGTGTTTTGGAATATTTTTCCTGCTGTTCCTGAATAATACGGTAACTCTTTTCGTTGTCCTCCAGGGTGGCCTGGTATTTTTCCTCAAGGACTGAGAATTTCCGGTCAAACTGTTTTTTCTGGATCGCGAGTTTTTTCAGGGCTGCGGCTGTTTCCAGACGGCTTTCAAAGAGCAGACAGCAGAGCCGGATACTTTCATTGAGATACGATTCCTGGGTGTCGGATGGTGTGGCAAAAAAGAGACTGCTCTGAATATTGTGAAGGCGTAATCCCGACCAGCAACTCTGTGGGTCCGGTACAGGGTGACAGTCGGCTTCAGTTTCCGCCAGTATTGTCTGCAGCCTGGCGATTTCACTCCCGGTGGGTGCTGTCCCTTTTCCGCTTTCGTATTGTTTTCCAGCGTTGTCAATGCAGACAAAATAGTACTCCCCAAAGGTGTCTGAAAGCAGCTTCAGGAGCTGGTCGATCTCCTGCTGATAGGATGTGACCGTATCAAAAATTGAGAAACTTGTAGCCATTATTGTTCTCTAGCCTCCATATAAATCCTGTGCATTACGCATCTCTTCCGGCAGATCCTCAATGAGCACCTTGTATTCATCCATACTTTCCTGCATATGGGCGACAAGGTGCTGAGGGAGTTCCGGGGCGATGTTCGCAAAGGCTGTATAACCGAGTTGCCCGGTGATATATTCGGCAATCTGGATGATTCCGGTGAGACTGTCCGGCTCATAAGACCCACCTTCCAGATGATGGTCGCGGATCGCCTCCTGGATGGTCTCGGACATGTCCCAGTCTCTGGTGAGAAGATAACCTATCTCGCAGTGGTCTGTTCCCATGTACTCCTGTTCGTGAACGGTGATGGGGATGCCGTCGGTGCAGGCGTTACAGGCTGCAATGAAGTTCTCAGGGTCCACCTGTGATTCAACAATGAGACCGAAGTCGTGTAATATGCCACAGAGGTATGCATCGTCCCCGTTTGTCGCAAAAATCCGTTCTGCAATCATCTTGGCACAGATGGAGACGGCAGCACAGTGGAGCCAGAGCTGTTTTCTGGAAAAGTTCTGAGACTTGCCATGCTCCTGAAAGATATTTTTAAGGGCATCGGTGACAGCCAGGTTGTGGAGATTTTTCATTCCCAGATAGGCTACGGCGCGTCCAATGGAATCCACCCGCTGCGACAGTCCGTAAAAGGGGGAGTTGACCAGGCGCAGCAGGCGTACCACCAGAATGGGATCCATCTTGATCACTTCCTCAAAATCTTTCATGGTGGAATTGTCGTCTGCAATAAGACGGGAAAGATTTGTGACCACATGCGGAAGTGTTTTGATATCTTTGAATTCCCTGATGAACTTCTTTGCTTTTGACATACGGGACCTGTTTGTTAAGGGTGGGTCAGTCGGCCATTATCTCCTTTTTGGTGATTGCCTCTGCTTTGACCCGGTCAAGCAGTTCAGCTAGGACAGGTTTGATGTTTTCACGGATATCTCCGGCAACAATGAGAAAAAGCAGGTCGTCACCGGGCTGGAAGCGGCCTGTTTTAGCCTCTGCAACGATGTCGTAGATTCCCTCACGTTGTAAAAATTCCTGGCGGATGGCCTCAATTTTTTCAAGATCAGGAGTGACTTCAAGGGCCAGAACCGTTTTCTTGTCATTTCGGGACCAGCTCCGGACTGTTCCGTTATGGATGAGGATCATCCCCACATTGTCCTGAAATCCGGGTTGCTGCTTCATCTCTGCAATACGTTTTGAAATATCCACGGTTGAGCTCCTTTGTAGGTGTTTTTGTAGG
>JAMOMO010000127.1 GCA_027067035.1 Desulfobulbaceae bacterium | reverse complement strand
AGCCTTGATTCTTCGGTGACTTTTGTGAAAAAATCATATGCTCCAAGCTTCATGCAGGAGACCGCTGTTTCAACCTGATCCAGTCCCGTAATGATAATCACCGGAATTTCAGGAAACTTCTGTACCACCTGGGGAAGCAGTTCATCACCTGTAAGGTGCGGCATTGTAAGATCAAGCACCAGCACGCTGAACTGCCGCTCTGCCAGTAAATCCATCACATTTCTGGAGTCGTTGCAGGTTTCAACATTATTGATTCCGGCAGAGTGCAGTGTCAGTTCAAAACTGTTCAGCCAGGCTTTTTCATCGTCAACCAGCAGCACTGGAAGTATGGGGTAAAGGGTCTTAACCATTTTTTTTCTCAGTTTTACTCACCGTATGTAATGCAGGAAAAACGATTACCACTTCTGTCCCCTTGCCGGGCTCAGAATAAAAATGCATTACGCCATTATGTTCTTTAACAATTCCTTCAGAGACGGAAAGGCCGAGTCCGGTTCCTCCGATGGACCTTTTTGTGGTGAAAAAGGGGTCTGTCACCTGTTCCAGATCTTCCGGAGCTATCCCTGTTCCCTCATCTTTAATTGAGATCTCCACTCCAGCTATATCCTTATTGTACCTGGTGGTGATAGTGAGAGCCAGCTCCGTGTCATAGAGTGCCTCACAGCTGTTCTGGATCAGGTTGATTATCACCTGTGTGAGACGCTGCCTGTTGGCAAGAACCATCAGCGAACCGGAAGCGTAATTGGTGGTAAACTTATTACTGCTCTTGTGAATACTGTTACTGGTCAGCCGCACCCCGGATTTCACCACTTCCGTGATATTGACGGGTTCCATCTGACCACTTGTCTCCTGTCGCGCATAATCTTTCAGATCCATGACAATCTGCTTGATACGCATGGCACTTTCCTCAAGATCATAACAGATCCGGGGGAGGCGGTTGCGCATCTCGCTGTACTCGATTCCGGCGATGGCAAAATCCCCGTTCTCCTCATAGAATTCGTCAAGAATGGGTTTGGCACTCTCCCAGGAGCGGCTCAGAATGGGCAGGTTTAACAGTGCTATGGAATTCGGATTGTTGATTTCATGGGCAACACCTGAGACCAGCAGACCAAGTGATATCATCTTGTCTGCCCGAAGCAGATGCTGCTGCTGTCTTCGTGTTTCCTCTTCACTTCGTTTTCTCTCGGTTATATCACGTACGATCCAGATTGCATGCCACTGTCCCTTGATGGTGGTTGCAGAAAGAGACAGTTCCACATGAACGTCATTGCCGTCACGGTTGCGTGCAATAAGTTCCACTGTCTGCGCATAACTGGGTCCTGAGCCGACTTTTTCCAGCGGCTCCACGGTGAGGTCACCCACCTCCCTGCGGGGATCTATGAGGGAGTGGATGGGGTGCTGCAATGCCTCTTCAGAAGTATATCCAAATATTGTGGCTGCTGCTTCATTCCAGTATGCAATATAGCCTTCATGGTCCATGAGGATAATTCCGTCAAGTGCTGACCCCGTGAGGCTCCGGAACTTGTCTTCACTCTCACTCAGGGATGCCTCGGCCAGGTTTCTGGCTTCACAGGTGGCGCTGTAGCGTTCCGAGAGCGCCGTGAGATCATGGGCAAGATTCTGGAGTTCCAGAGGCCCGGACCATTGAAAGTCACGTCGTTTTTCTTTATTGATGATATCATCCAGTCCCGACAGCAGGTCTTTTTGAATATACTCAAGTCTGGCGGCTATCCAGTTGGCACAGATAAAAACGATGATGGACATGATGATTACAAGAACCACAACGTTGATGGTGATGGTCATCTTCCATTTTTTCATGGCGCTTTCATCAACAATTGTACCCACCCACATCACCGCCTGCTGGGCCCGGTTAAAGACCAGTGGCATCCAGGCGATCTTCTTATCATCATTACTTGGAAGAATCAGGGGATCATTGGTCTCTGAAATTTCAAGACCCGGGAATTCATCAAAGGCGTTGCATTCCGGGCTCAGTCTGTCCAGAGATGCTGATTTCTCTTCCAGACTCAGATCACGCCCCCGAACGTAACTTCCGTCACCGGTTACCCAGTACGAATCCATGAAATTCTTCAGAAATTCCGACATATCTATACGCATGAGCATGACACCCACGGTACCATATGTGGTTTCCACCACAGGAGTAGACATAATCAGTTCATACTCCTCGTTGCCGGTTCTGTGAAAAGGATCGGACTCCTTGTCAACCAGTTTGACAAGGACCTGGTTTTCCAGAACTGCGAGGGATTGGATAAAAAAGGTATGGGTCTTGTGATTTTCCGTAACATCAGATGGGTAAAACCGGGCCCCTTTTCTCTGCAGCGAGAGGAGTTCCTCACCCTCCACGCTAAAGAGCATCATACCCTTCACCTGCTCATCACTTTCAAACCATCTCTTGAGAACACCGCTGAGTGGATCAATTCCCGATGGATCGTGTATTGCAGCAAAGGTCGAGGGTAATGTCGCAGATCGAATGAGACTCTTTTTCAGACATCGAATCCTGGCATTTAACTTGGCAAACCCGACATGTGATCTGGCCTGGGTTTCAAGTTCTGCGGCATATTCGAGGCGTTCTATTGTTTTGGGAAGATTGAGAGCGACCAGAATAAAAACGGGAAAAAGACCAAGGGCAATAACAATCAGAAAAATGAAACTGCGGATTTTCATGGTCTTCTACGGTGGTTTACAACACTTCTCCATTGAGAAACATCTTTACACAAACAGAACAACTGCTTACCAGGAACCGTGAGCCTTTGACGGGAATCATCGCCCGCCTGCACGCCCCTTAAGGCTGTACACTGCGGCAGCGAAAAAAAACGTGATCAACACACCCTGCCGGGAAATCGGTCAGGTATCCAGGCCATGCTGACGGCAGGTAAATTTCCTCCCTGATTCATAATGCTCACATTCCATTAATATATTACCTGTTTTTCATAACTTATCAAGGCACAAGAGAAGGGGGTGCCAAAAGTGAAAAGTCGCTCCCTAATTTTCATTCAATCTTTTCTTTTGCATAAATTCCGATTATTGTGATGCCACGACTGCAATGCTCCC
>JAMOMO010000126.1 GCA_027067035.1 Desulfobulbaceae bacterium | reverse complement strand
GGCCCATGAAGTGCTGAACCCGGTTACTGCAATTCTTTTCAGAGTGGAACAGAATCTGCAAGCCAATCCACTGATGCTGGACTGGCTGAAGGGGTTCCGGGAAGTCCTGGATGACTGGCAGCGGGAGCTGAAAAATGGTACCTTTGCCGACTATTTCAACCTGAAGGGGGAATCCGGTCTTTCGTACGGAGAAGAAGATTTACAGCTGCTGTTGACGCTGTCCGGTGAATTTGAAGAGGCGAACAAAGGTCAGCAGGAGGATTTTCAGTTTATATTTAAACAGATACAGAGGGTTATCAAGATAATTAATACCCTGCGGGAATCGACCATGTCTTCACGGTCAGTCAGTCGATTCCGCTGTTCCGTTCCACTGCTCGAGGCATGTGATCTCTTACGGGACTCCCTGCAGAAAAGAGAGATCACCGTGGAAAAGCTGCTTCCGGAAGTTCTTCCCTGCCTGGATGCGGATCTTACGGACCTGATACAGGTGTTCACGAATCTTCTGCGGAATGCGATGCAGAGCGTGGAGCAGAAAGAGGAGGGGAGAACCATCACCACTGATATCAGAGTCACCGATGATGACTGGATTGAGATTCGTATCTCTGATAATGGTGTTGGAATTCCTCCGGCTCTCCAGGCAACTGTTTTTGAACACCATTTCACCACTAAGGAGCCGGGTGAGGGAACGGGACTCGGGCTTGGAATCAGCCGAAAAATCATACGATCTTACGGTGGTGAGCTGACTCTGGAACAGAGCTGTGAGGGGAGGGGAAGTACCTTTCTGGTGGTTTTTCCCGAACTGAATGGTGAAAAATGTTTCTGATCAGAATCAAAACCAGGTTTTGCCAACCCGGACTGTATGGAACGCCATAAACCGGTTAACGGGGCCTTGCTGCAGCTCATCCGGTCGCATGTGTCCGGGGAATTGACACGAAACAACACCTTTATGGAAGCGGCTGAACTGAAGAGCTGCGCCCATGGGAAAAATGGTTGAAGAAACCTGTAATTGCTGAAAGCCATGAAGATATCCACCCGACTGTTTCTCTACATATCGAGCCTTCTCATACTGACCTCCATCGGATTTGGCTATCTCTCTGTCCGGGATGAGCGCATCCATCTGGTGGAAGGGGTAAAGATGACGGCGCGGACCCTTGGAAGGACACTTGCTGCGACGTTTAAGTATTATCACATGGAGGATCAGCACCAGCGTCTCGGCGAGCTTATCCATGCCGTACTGCCCCATGATGATCATATTGAAAATCTGCTTTTGAATATTTATGACCGGAATGGTCGGCGGATTGATCTTAATTTCGAACATGGAACGGACAAGCAGAGCCTGCTGCGCGGTCGGGAACTCGGCGAGTCTTTTTCAGGTGAAAGTGAGCGGATGATACGAAACGGCACCCACGAGTATTTTTCGGTGGCAAGCCCCATCATGAACAGTCGTGGTGAGTTCCAGGGGACAGTGGAGGTTCTGCTTTCACTGGACAGTGTGAATAATACCCTTGCTGCCCTGATGCGGAAGTTCATCGCCTTTATACTGCTCACATCCCTGCTTCTGGGAGTGGTTCTCTACCTTGTCAGCCGCTGGAGCATAAGCCTGCCCATTTCAAGGCTGAAAGAGGCATCAGAAAAACTGGGACATGGTGATCTGCGGCTGAGAATCCAGAAAAGTGGTGTGACAGAGCTTGACGATCTCATTGATGAGTTTAATCGTATGGCACTGAACATTGAGCATCAGAACAATAAAAGGGATGCCCTGTTCCGGGAGAAACTCAGTCTTGAAAGGGGACTCAGGCATCAGGATAAGCTGGCCTCCATCGGGCAGCTGGCCACCGGTCTTGCCCACGAAATCGGTACTCCGCTGAATGTGATAAGCGGCAGGGCCGAACATATCCTGCGAAAGGCCGGGGGGGAACATCCCGATGCCAGGAATCTGGAAATAATCATTCGTCAGGCCGAGCGTATCACCACAACAATGCAGCAGATGCTGGCCTTTTCCAGAAAATCGACCGCTCGGTTCAGGGAAGTCTCCCTTGAGAAGATCATTGATGATGCCTATTCTCTCTGTCAGCTGAAGCGCAGGGGGGGCGCGCCGCAGATGGAGCTGGTGACCAGGTATTCCACGCATTCTCTGCTGGCTGATGAGGATGGACTGCGGCAGCTCTTCGTGAATCTGATGCTCAACTCCTTTCATGTACTGCCCGACGGCGGACAGATTCGTATCGTTATATCTGCCCAAGGCGCTGATTCCGAAGAAATACGTATCAGCTATGAAGATAACGGGCCGGGAATCGCCCCGGAAATCCGTGGAAGACTCTTTGATCCTTTTTTTACCACCAAAGAGCCTGGTGAGGGTACCGGACTCGGGCTGTATATGGTGGCCAGCATTGTTCAGGAACATCAGGGAAGTATTGCGCTGGAGAGTGATTTCACACAGGGTGCCCGATTTATTATCCGGCTGCCCTGTCGGCCTGTGGAGCCTGATGCTGCTGACGACAGGGTGCCCAATGATACTGCCAGGCAGGCTTATGAGGTGAATGATGGGTGATTCCAGTAGAGTGGATATCCTTGTGGTTGAAGATGATCAGGATATGCGGGAACTGGTCCGGGAAGTGCTCAGTGAGCGCGGCTATCGTGTCAGCACGGCTGTGAACGGCAAGGAGGCGCTGCTTGCTCTGAAAGAGAAGTCATATCCGGTGGTTGTTTCAGATCTGAAAATGCCGGTGATGACGGGTGAGAAACTTCTCGACGAAATCAATGCTCTTGCCAGTGTAAAACCCTTTGTGATTCTTATCACAGCCTTTGGGGATATTGATGAGGCCCTGCGGCTGATTGACCGGGGGGCATATGATTATATCATCAAACCATTTAAAATGGAGCAGCTTCTTATTGCCGTAAACAAAGCAGCAGCTGAACTGGCCATGCGGCAAAGGATTGAGGAACTTGAGGCCGAGAATCGCCACTGCAGCAGGCACCATGGGCTGGTTGGAAAAAGTCCGGTCATGGCCAGGCTCTTTGACTTCATTAACCGTATTGCAGACTCAAGCGGGAATGTTCTTCTGCAGGGGGA
>JAMOMO010000125.1 GCA_027067035.1 Desulfobulbaceae bacterium | reverse complement strand
AGGCAGCAAATATTGTGATCTTGATATAAGCAGGGATTACAGCGGTCATGACCGTATCCTGTATGGAAAGTTGAAAATTAATTCTGATACTGCACAGGGAAAATAACGATGGAAAAACTCATTATTGAAGGTGGCAGGAAACTGCATGGTGACGTCCGTATAAGTGGGGCCAAAAATGCGGCTCTGCCGCTTATTGCCGCAAGCCTTCTGGCGCCAGGTGTCCATGTCCTGCATAATGTTCCGGATCTGCGTGATACCCGGACCATCTTAAGGCTTCTGGAATCTCTTGGACTCAGCTGGGAGCGGCAGGGGGCAACACTGAAGATTGATGGTACCGGGCTCAACTGTTCAGAGGCCTCCTATGACCTTGTAAAGACCATGAGGGCCTCGGTTCTTGTGCTTGGACCGCTGCTTGCAAGACTCGGTCGCGCTAAAGTATCACTGCCCGGAGGCTGTGCAATAGGTGCACGTCCAATCAACTTTCACCTCATGGGCTTTGAACACCTTGGGGTTCGCTGTGACCTTGAACACGGCTATGTTGATGCCACAATTGATGGACGCCTGCAGGGCGGGACCGTCTACTTTGATATCCCTTCGGTTACCGGGACGGAAAACCTCCTCATGGCAGCAGCTCTTGCAGAAGGGACAACGGTTATTAAGAATGCGGCCCGCGAACCGGAAATCGGCAACCTGGTGGATATGCTGACTGCCATGGGTGCAGTGATTGAGGGCAGGGGCAGTGAGCGTCTAACCATTCACGGAGTGGAAAGTCTCACGGCTGCAGAGAGTACTATTATTCCCGATCGCATAGAAGCGGGCACCTACGCAATTGCCGTGGCGGCTGCAGGGGGTGATGCCATGATCAGAGACTGTGATCCCGGTCACCTTCCGTCCCTTCTTGAAAAACTTCGGCTTGCCGGTGTGGGTGTTGAAACAGGGGATACCTGGATTCGGATCACAACGGAAGGACAGGAGCATCTTCTGAAACCTGTGGATGTGACCACCATGCCCTATCCGGGCTATCCGACAGATCTGCAGGCACAGTTCATGGCATTAATGACCTGCAGTAACGGACTCAGTGTGATCCATGAAACGATTTTTGAAAACAGATTCATGCATGTTCCGGAGCTGCAGCGCATGGGGGCTGATATCCAGATCGACGGCAGGGTGGCCATGGTGAAAGGCCTTGGCGGCAGTCGTCTCACCGGTGCCCAGGTAATGGCAACGGATCTCCGGGCAAGCTCCTCCCTGGTGATTGCAGGGCTTGCAGCCAGAGGAAGGACGGATATTTCCAGAATCTACCATCTTGAACGGGGATATGAGAATATGGTGGCCAAGCTCACCGGACTCGGTGCAACTGTTTGGAAGGAAGATGAATAAGTCCTCTGGATCAATACAGAACCGGAATCAGCGTACAGATAACTGATCAGACTGACAGTTCTGTGTTTCTGTAAAGAGCTGCCCGCACCCTGCCGCGCGGCTTTATCAAGGCACTGTCCGGCGGCAGGCATTGTGCAGCATCAGGATGCGTCTGGATTCAGGAAAATCTCAATGCGGCTTCTGAAAATTTCACAGCTCAGGGGAGTGGGAATACCACGGTGAATTTTGCACCTCCAAGGGATGATTTTCCAACTGCCACTGTTCCATGGTGCTCCCCTATCATCTGTTTGATGATGGCAAGGCCCAGGCCTGTTCCGTCAATTCGCCTTGTGTAAAAGGGCTCAAATATCTTTTCCTCTTTGCCTGGACTGATTCCCGGTCCATTATCCTCAACTGTTATTTCCAGGATATCATCTCCCTCGGCAGCTTTTATCTCTTGTGCCCGTATCCGTATTTTCTCATTCCCAAGAGGAGTGAATGCCAGGGCATTTTGCAGGAGATGGTTCAGGATGGTGAAAAGCTGATACTGATCTGCCCAGATATCCACGATTTCATCGATCTGAATTTCAAGATCAAGATCCTGGGGCCAGGAAGGTGCTGCTTTGGCAACCTCTATGACCTCATCAAGACAGCGTTTCAGGGAGAACCAGTCTTTTTCGGCATGTTCCGGGCGTGCAAATTTGAGAAAGTCGGAAACGGTGTTGGAGAGTCTGTTGGACTCTCGTAGAATAATGTTTATCAGCTCTGTGTTTGTCTGCTGCTGTGGAACCTGTAATTGACTCAGTTCATTTGCAAGTACCTGGGCTGAACCTGATATTGCGGTGAGCGGGTTCCTGAAGTCATGGGCAATACCGGCACTGATTCTTCCTATGGCGGCAAGTTTTTCCGCCTGTTGCATCTGTTTTTCCAGCCGTTCCACCTCACTGATATCCTGAATGGTGATCACCCTGCAGTTTTGACATTTTTCCATCTCCTGGCTGTACTGTTCACCATTGTGAAGCTGTTTGTATTGCAGGATGGAGTATGAATAGCCGATCTGGATGGTGTCACCATCTCTTCGCACCAGAGATGCGGAATGCCGTGACCCTTTGTTGGTGAAACTCACATTGGGAAAAATCTCATGGAACTCTTTGTTGAGGAGTTCTGAAAGGGAGTAGCCTGTTATGTGGGTTGCGGCGTTGTTCACGGAGGTGATGTGGTTTTTGTCATCAGTGGTGATAATACCAGTGCTGATGTCGTCGAATATCTGTTTGTAAAGGAGACTCAGACGGTCGAAGTCACGAACGGAGTCGGACAGGGCGTCTTCTGTTTTGCGGAGCCGTCCGGCAAAAAGGCTGCTGAGAATGGCGGCGAGAAAGAATGTCAGCCCATAGACGGCGAAGAGGTTCAGGGTCGCGAGCTCATCCTGCCCATAGTCGTAAAAGGGTATATTCAGAAAATGCGGAAAAATCCGGTAGTACTCAAGTATCAGTACCAGTGCATATTGCAGGGTGGCTGACCCCGCCGCAATAAGACCACCAAGGCGTGGCAGGATAAAGCCCCCTGCAATGATTGGGAAAAAATAGATCGGGGTGAATATGGAATGGGAGCCACCGGTGTAGTAGAGCAGCAGGGAGGTGAATACCGTGTCCAGAAGGATCTGATTTGTACCGAACTTCCTGGGGTTTATCTCTGTTTTGAGGAGAATCAGGCTGGAAACAATTGAGGTGATATAGACCAGTAGAATAAAAAAGAACAGAAGTGGCGGGGGCAGTACAACAACATTGAACTGGCCGGATTGAAGATAGGCGCTGACCCCCAGGAGTACCGTGTAGAGGACCACGCGCAGAAACAGCATCCAGAGAAGCTGGTTGATCATTAATCTGTGAACCGTGCTCTGGTGGGATGTTGAGTCTTTTGTGGCGGTTACTCCTGACATTGAGATGCTCCTTCAGCCTATGTCATATTTTTTGACTTTATAACGGAGTGATCTGAAACTGATTTTGAGGAGCTCTGCCGCACGCATTTTGGAGTTCCCTGTTTTTTCAAGGGCGGCTTTGAGCAGTTTCTTCTCCGTGTCGGCCATGACTTCCTCCAGTCCACGGGAGAAGAGTTCCTCTTCGTTGGCTACAACCTGGAACGGGGATGTCTCTGCAGGTGCTTCACCGTTGTTTGCGTGACGAAAGGTGGACAGGGTCAGACTTTCAGGGAGAATAATGTTGGAGGATTCAAGGGCAACACCGCGCTCAATGATGTTTTCAAGTTCACGGACATTGCCCGGAAAATCATAGTTCATCAAAACCTCCATGGCATAGGAAGACATCTCCTGCACCTCTTTGCCAAAAAGTTTTGAGTATTTTTTGAGGAAGAAGTCCACCAGAAGCGGAACATCCCCCTTGCGTTCCCGCAATGGGGGGACTCGCAGAGGAACAACGGCCAGGCGGTAAAAGAGATCCTCCCTGAAGCGACCGGCCATGATTTCCTCTTCCAGAATCCGGTTTGTTGCGGCAATAATTCTGACGTTTACTTTTTCAACCTGAATACCACCCACCGGTTTTACTTCGCGCTCCTGAAGAACGCGGAGTAATTTGGTCTGGATGATGGGGGTGAGTTCTCCGATTTCATCGAGAAAGGCGGTGCCGTTGTCAGCGAGCTGGAAGAGTCCTGTCTTGTCACTGATGGCCCCGGTGAAGGATCCCTTGACGTGGCCAAAGAGTTCGCTCTCCATCAACTCTTCCGGGATGGCACTGCAGGTGATGGGAATGAAAACCTGGCTGCTCACATGGGAATGACGGTGGATGGCCTGGGCGACCAGTTCTTTTCCAGTTCCCGATTCCCCATAGATAAGCACATTTGCAGGGGTGATTGCAATCCGCTGGATCATTTCAAAAATCTTGATCATCTCACGGCTTTCGCCAATGATTTCCGGGAATGCGGCTGAAATTGATTTGGCCTCGGCGCTCTGGTTCTCTTTGGAGGTGGCGGAATTGATGACAGATTTGATCTCATCAACATTAAATGGCTTGCTGATATAATCAAAGGCACCGTTCTTCATGGCAAAGACGGCATCGTCGGGAGAGGCAAATGCAGTGATCAGGACAACCGGAAGAGAGGGGTGGAGATCTTTGATGGAACCCAAAAGCTCGAGGCCATCCATCTTTTCCATACGGATATCGGTGATTACAAGATCGAAAGTGTCCTGTTTGAGGATGGCCAGAGCCTGGTTGCCACCAGATGCGACTTCCACCTGGTATCCTTCTTTGACAAGGAGGATTTTGAGGAAGTCACGCATGCTGCGTTCGTCGTCAACAACTAGGATTGAGGTCATCTGTCTCTGTTTAAATGGGCTGGGATTAGAGCTTCTGTTACTGAAAAGGAATATATTTAACTTACCGCATTAACCTGAAATTTTCCAATCCTTAAATGCTCTTTCATTGAACCCGGCTATCAGTTCTTCCTTTTGCCGTCTTCTGAGCTGTTTTATTGCATACTCCCTGGCTGAGGCAAGTGATCTGTTTGGCTGTATCTCCTGGTAAACAAGGGAGACAGGTCTTCTGGGACGGGTATATTTTGCCCCTCTGGAGGAATGGTTGTGCTCCTCAAGCCGCTTGTGGATATCGGTTGTGATACCGGTATAAAGAGTCTGGTCGCTGCACCTGAGCATATAGACGATCCAGGGAATTTGTGTATCTGACATGAGCACGCATTGATGATGATTCTAGGGGAGAGGGATAAAAAAAGAGGCCTGCATACCCTGCTGAAAAGCAGAGCGTGCAGGCCCCTGTGACAACCGGCAGTTTTACAAAAAAGCCTGTTATTTGTTGTGGGTTGCCCTCAGGATTCTGGAGAGTTCCTTGATTTCTCCAAGGTCCTCAGTCATCATGTTCCAGCCATACCAGTAGGCATAATCAGGATTCACATGGAAGAAAGCCTGGTAGGCCCGCATGCGGTGTTTCATGTACATACGCAGGAGAACCTGGTCAATATGGGAAAGGCTGTCAAGATCCTCATTCCAGGCAGCACCGTTGGTGTGCATGAAGGAGAGGAGGAACGGGTAGTTGAAAGGATATCCTTCCGGTTTCTTGATGATGCCGTCTTTGTAGAGAGCCGCAACGGTTTCAATGGCCTCTGCCATGAGACGGTCGGCCTTACCGAGAATGGAGTCTCCCATCTCAAGCTGGTTTCTGGCATATTTCTCAGAGTGACACTCGGTACAGGTCTTGATCATTTTGTTCCGTTCTTTTTCCCAGGAAGCCTGATCAAGGCGGGCCATGTCAACGGCCTTTACTGCATCCAGAATAGGGGTGGCCTCTCCGGTTTCGGGATCAAGTACACCAAGTGCCTTGAGGATGGTCACACGATCGGCTGCTTCCTGTTTGTCATCTGGAAGTGGCAGACGTACACCAAGAAATCCCCATGCAGTGTGGTTCTCATGGGTCCCGTCAGGAAGATGACAGGTCTGGCATGTGGGTGCGGCAGCACTCTCGGGAAGATCACCTGCCTGTTTGGCAAAGTAACGCATTCCATGTTTGGAGCTGGACCACATCTCCCATTGAGGGTGGTCATATCCCATGTGACACTGCTGGCAGGCACGGGGATTGTTTGCCTCTTTCTTGGAGAAGGAGTGGCGTGTATGGCACTCGTCGCAGGAGTTCACCTGGTAGCGATAGCCTTTTGCCAGCTGATCCTTTTTCTGTTCTTCGGTCTTGATGCCCATATTATGACATCCACCGCAGCCGCGGCCGCCTTCGATGAGCTCATCGGGGGCCATGTGGGTTGCCGGAATGGCATTTAAGGTGGTCCAGCCAAAGTTATGCTTGCCCATGGCAAAAGAGTCATACTGTTTCTGATGACAACCGGCACATACAGCCTCATCGGGGAGTATGGCATTCATGGAATCTTCTGCTGTGGAATGTTTGTCTCCGTGACAGGTTGCACAGCTGACGTCATTCTCTGAATGCTTTGAAACCTTCCAGTCTTTAACCATACCCGGTGTTACTTTTGTGTGACAGTCAACGCATGTGTCTGCTGCTCCGGCAATTCCTGCCGTTGTCAACAGAGCGAAGGCGCCTGCCACCAGTACTGTTTTGAGTCGAATCATTTTCCCTCCCATTGGTGAAAATGCTAACGTTTTTTCTGCCCTGTCGCCACTCGACAAGGACTCATTTCTGTTCTGCATAAAGTATAATGCGAATTGAATCACATATCTTTGACATAAGTCAAATTGTTTTCCTTGTAAAGGAGTATTTTCAGTGCATGTTCAAAAGCTTGAAGAGTCTTTGGGAATTGCTTTCACCATTGATTAAAATGCGCTCTTCACTTGTCAGACATCGGGATTTAAGGTAAGAAGAAGCAGAGAAAAAACTGCCAATGAAAGGAGAGCATAATGGAAGATCAGACAGAGATGAACGGTGGACAGGAAGAAGGGAACGGTCCGTCTTTTGAGTCCCAGGCCTTAACAGAACATCTCCGTGATCTGCGCTCCTGCCTCATTAAATCCCTGTTGACCATTATCGTGGGCTTTGGGGTTTCCTACAGTTTTATCAGGCCCATCGGTACCTGGTTCTTTAAACCTCTCATTGAGGTTCTGCCCGACTCCAGCTCACTGATATTCACATCCTATCAGGAAGGGTTTTTTTTTATCTAAAGCTCGCACTTGTCTGTGGATTACTCACTGCCAGCCCGGTTATCTTTTATCAGATCTGGCGTTTTGTGGCACCTGGTCTCTATAAACATGAAAAACGGGTGATTCTCCCCTTTACCTTTCTTTCCACCATCTGCTTTATCGGCGGAGCAGCCTTTGGCTACTTTGTTGTGTTTCCTCCGGCCTTTAAATTTCTTGTGGGTTATTCAAATGAATATCTGGCCTCCATGCCTGCGGTGAGCGAGTACTTCTCCCTTGCACTGCGACTGCTCATTGCCTTCGGAGTGATTTTTGAAATGCCGATCCTGATGGTGTTTCTTGCAAAGATGGGTGTGGTTACCGTCTCGTTCCTCAACAAGAACCGTAAGTATGCCATTCTCATCAACTTTATTATTGCTGCTATCCTCACCCCGACCCCTGATGTGGTGAATCAGCTGATGATGGGGATACCGCTTCTGATTTTATATGAGATCAGTGTTGTCTCTGTTTACTTCTTCGGTAAAAAGACCTTTCTCGGATTCAAGGAAGAGGAAAGTGAGGAAACGGAGAGAGAATTACTTGATAATAAAGAATAAGCAATTCCTTCAGGGTCTGGATTTTCGACTCCTGATACGGTATATACAGTGAAGCAGTGAACTGATAACGACTACCCAGGAAATATGGAGATTACCATGAGCAACAGTGCAGATTACGCAAAGCTTCTTGAAATCGGTCGCCCGCCAAATATAAAAAGACTTTTTCCCCACTCCCATGGCCTGCTGGTGAGCGGCAAGGTTGTTGACCGGGCAATGATAGCCAGGGGTGGCGCCATGACCATGGCCGCCAACGGTCGCAGCACCATTGTGATCCGTGGCGTTCTCCAGGCCGCGCAGCGTGCCAACAGCGCCATTATAATTGAGATCGCCCGCTCCGAAGGTGGTGCCAATGCCTATTGTCCCGTGAATTTCTGGAACATGGCACGGATAGTGGACGCCATGTGCAATGAGATGAACATCACCATTCCTGTTGCCATCCATGCCGATCACTATGGTATTAAACAGGAGGGTGACATTGCCGGAGCCAAGGTTGAAATTCCAACCATTTTCGAGGCTGGGGTGACCTCCATAGCGGTTGATGCCTCGCACATGCTTGATGATAAGAATCTCCTGGCCAATATCGAGTTGAACAGCCTTATTCCCGACTGGGCAGGTCTTGAGACCGAGGTGGGAGAGATCAAGGGGGCACTTGGCCTTTCCACCGTGGATGATGCCTCCTTTCTTATCAAGGGGCTCAACGCCCACGGTATCTGTGCCGACTGGATCGCCTTGAACAACGGGACCACCCATGGTCTGGAGTCATCGGGGCAGGGGATTCAGGTTGAGCTCACAGCGGAAATCCATAAGGCATTGAAACCTTACGGCACCTCCGGAGCCCAGCATGGAACCTCCGGAAACAGCTCTGAGAGGCTTCGTGCCATCGCAAAAGAGACTGCCACCACCAAGGCCAATGTCGCCACTGCTCTGCAGATGGTTGCCTGGGGTGTGGATGTCAATGATTACGGAAATGCCATACTCGATGAGAACGGCAGGCTCCGGAAGGTTGAGGGAGAAGGGCTCAGTGAAGAGATGTGGGCTGAGATGGTCTCATTTGCAGACAGTCAGGGCTGGCAGGGCGGCGACTATAAAAAACTTAACCTTCCCTTTGAAAATAAAATCAACGGACTGGCAAAAGATATCCGCGATCGTATGTGCAGGCGGGTCGAGGAGTTCAGCTACAAGCTGCTGGTTGATGTGTTTTCTGCGGAAGGATCCGCGGATCTAGCCAAAGAGGCTATCCTCAGTGCCGGCTCCCATGATCTTGGGCCAAAGGCAGCACAGATTGAAGATCCACAGGAGTGGACAAAAGAAAAAATTATTGCACGAGCTGCAGAGCTTGATACCGATAAAGGACCTGAAGGGGATTTTGATGACTGATGCATCGCAGCAGCTGCGAATGAAAAAGATAATGGTGACTGGTACTGCCGGTTTTATCGGCTCTTTTCTGGCCAGGAAACTGCGGCAGAGAGGGTGTGAAGTAATCGGTGTTGATACCATCACCGATTACTACGATGTGGGGCTCAAGCGTGACAGGCTCAGCCGTATTGCTGATGGAGAGGGCTTTCAGAATCTTGAGGTGGATATTGCGGATCGGGCTGCCATGGAAAAACTCTTCACCGACCACAGTTTTGACGCGGTGGTGAATCTTGCAGCCCAGCCGGGTGTTCGCTATTCGCTCATTAATCCGGCATCCTATGTGGATACAAACCTTGTGGGATTTGCCAATCTTCTTGAAGGCTGTCGTCATTCGGGGGTGAAACACTTTGTCTACGCCTCTTCCAGCTCTGTCTACGGTGCCAATACCCGTCAGCCATATTCCGAGCATGACAATGTCAACCATCCCGTGTCTCTCTATGCGGCATCAAAAAAGTCTAATGAGCTGATGGCCCATTCCTACAGCCATCTCTTTGGGCTTCCCTGCACCGGGCTTCGTTTTTTCACGGTCTACGGCCCCTGGGGCAGGCCTGACATGGCACCAATGCTTTTTGCAAAGGCGATCCTTGCCGGTGAACCCATTAATGTTTTTAACAACGGGAACATGGAGCGTGATTTTACCTTTATTGACGACATTGTTGAAGGGGTTGCCCGGGTGATAGAGAAGCCTGCCGAGCCGGATTTTGACTGGAAGAGTGAGGATCCCGATCCAGCCACCTCCTACTGTCCCTACCGGGTCTATAATATCGGAAACAACAAGAAGGAGCGACTACTCTATTTTATCCAGCTGCTTGAAGAAAATCTGGGCAGAAAGGCGGATAAGAACTTTATGCCCATGCAGCCGGGTGATGTGCAGGCGACCTACGCCAACGTTGATGATCTCATCAGGGATTTTGACTATAAACCTGATACTCCGCTGGATGTTGGAGTGAAGAGCTTTGTTGACTGGTATCTGGACTACCATAAATAGCTGCTTTGCAGTGATCTCAGCTATTGTTTCTGAAAATGCCTCTACTTACCGGACACAGTGAGTGGAGGCATTTTTTTGTCCAGGAAAAGCGTTTGTTATTTCATCAGCTCCATGGCCGCATTGATGATGGATGGTGAGTCCAGTCTGGAGTTCTTCCAGAGTATCTTCTGCGGTGCGTGCTCAATGAAATTATCCGGGTGTCCCAGCAGGTGGGTTCGTACTGAAAAGAGTTTCCGGGACGAGAGTACTTCCAGTACCAGGCTGCCGAAGCCGCCATGCTCTGCATTATCTTCAATGGTGACCACTCTGCCGGTTTTTTCAGCCCATTCACAGATAAGATCCTTATCCAGTGGTTTGATGAATCTCGGGTTGATAACTGCTGCGTTGATTCCCAGTTTCTCCAGTCCTTCTGCTGCTCTCATGGCGGGGTAGACCCGGTTTCCGATGGGAAGCAGAAGAATATCGGAACCTTCGCGGAGAAGTTCGCCGCAGCCGATTTCCAGCTGTTTCAGTTCCTGGTCGAGCTGAACGTCTTCACCGCTGCCCCTGGGGTAACGGATTGCTGTGGGTCCTGGAAAAGATATTGCGGTGTAAAGCATATGCTGCAGTTCATTCTCGTCTTTTGGTGCCATATAGGTGAGATTGGGGATGAAGCGCAGAAAAGAGATGTCAAAGACACCATGGTGGGTTGGGCCGTCATCACCCACAACGCCGCCACGATCAATGGCCAGTGTAACCGGCAGGGATGGGATGCAGATATCATGGATGATCTGATCCAGAGCCCTTTGAAAAAATGATGAGTAGATGGCCACAACCGGATGTATTCCCTCTGTTGATAGGCCTGCGGCAAAGGTTACTCCATGCTGCTCGGCTATCCCAACGTCAAAAAAACGATCCGGGAATTCCCTGCTGAATGTGCTGAGACCGGTACCTGCCGGCATTGCAGCCGATATTGCTATGACATCCGGGTTGCTCTTTGCGATTTTACATATGGTCCTGCCGAATACTTCCGTATAGCTGATGGGACCTGTTGACGGAGCAGGTATCCCGGTTTGTATGTCAAAGGGACCGAGCCCATGGTAATTACCGGGGTTGTCCTCAGCGGGCTGGTAGCCCTTGCCCTTTTTGGTGATCACATGAACCAGGATGGGACCATCGACATGATCCCGTATGTTTTCAAGGGTCGGGATAAGGGCGTCGAGTTCATGGCCGGGAATGGGCCCTATGTAATAGAACTTCAGAGCTTCAAAGAGCATGCCGGGGGTGAAGAAGCTTTTGATGTTTTCTTCACTTTTCTTCAATACATTGAGAAAGCGGTCACCGACACCATGGAGTTCTTTGAGACCGCTGGATATATGTTTCCGGAGGCGGCGCACGGTTTTGCTGGTGAGCTGTCGTGAGAGAAAGCTGGACATGGCGCCAACATTCTCTGAGATGGACATTTCGTTGTCATTGAGGATGACAATGAGATCCTTGTCAAGGTGGCCTGCCTGGTTAAGGGCCTCAAAGGCCATCCCTGCGGTCATGGAACCATCACCAATGATTGCCACCACCTTGTTTTTGTTCTTTTTCAGGTCTTTGGCACAGGCCATGCCAAGGGCTGCTGAAATGGAGGTGGAGGAGTGGCCGGTTTCAAAGGCATCGTATCTGCTTTCCTTAAACTTGGGGAATCCGCTCAGTCCTTTGTACTGGCGGAGAGTGGAGAATTTATCCTGTCGTCCGGTGAGGAGTTTGTGGGCATAAACCTGATGCCCGACATCCCAGACCAGCTTGTCTTCAGGGGTGTTGAAAACATAGTGGAGCGCCAGGGTGAGTTCAACCACACCCAGGCTTGGAGCAAGGTGGCCGCCGGTCTTTGATACTGTCTTGATAATGGTCTGGCGGAGGTCCTCTGCTATGATTTCGAGTTCAGGAATTGTGAGACCCCGAATGTCAGCAGGGGATTGTATGTCAGTGAGCCTGGTACTTGTGGACTCTGGATTCTCGGGTGTTAACATCATAAGTATCCTAAAGGTCGCAGTGACTAGTGGGACCGTGTGTAAATATAATCTGCCAGCAGGCGTAATGGTTCAGCGTTCCTGTCAAAATCGTTCAGGCTGTTCTTTGCCTTTTGTACAGCATCTTTGGCACGTTTTCGTGTCTCTTCAATTCCAAAATAAGCAGGATATGTTGCTTTGCCAAGTTCAGCATCACTTCCAGCCGCCTTGCCTAGCTGCTCGGTGGTGGCAGTGACATTGAGGAGATCGTCAACAATCTGAAAGGCAAGACCGATCTGTCTTCCATAGCTTTCAAGTGAGCGCAGTTTCTCCGGGTCGGCCCCGCCACAGATACCACCGGAAACAACGGATGCGGTGATGAGCGCCCCTGTCTTGCTTTTATGGATGGTCTGCAGGGTCTCAAAGGGGAATGTGCTGTTTTCAGTTGCAATATCAAGAGCCTGTCCCCCAACCATCCCGTAAGAACCCGCAGCCCTGGCAATACAGTGGGTGACGGCAAGTTTTTTCCCGGCGGAAAGAGTGCCATGTTCGGGATTGGAAAGCAGGTCAAAGGCCCAGGTCAAGAGCCCGTCACCGGCAAGAATGGCTGCAGCCTCTCCAAAGAGGACATGGTTTGTGGCTTTACCGCGACGCAGTTCGTCATTATCCATTGCGGGAAGGTCGTCATGGATAAGCGAGTAGGTGTGGATGCATTCCAGTGCACAGGCAACGGGCAGGACATCCCGGTCATCAATTGCGTCACCGGCAACGGCACGTGCTGCGGCCAGACAGAGAATCGGTCGCACTCGTTTTCCACCTGCAAGCAGGGAGTAGCGCATGGCCTCGATGTGTCTGTCGAAATCGCCTTCAGCAGCCGGAATGAAGGTGTCAAATGCGGCTTCAACCAGGAGCTTCTGCTCCTTAAGATAGCTCTTGATCTCCATGTTCCAACTCGTTGAATGGACTTTTGCTGAGAGTTCCCTGTTTTTCAAGGAGGAGTTCCACTTTTGCCCTGGCCTCGGTCAAGGTCTTGTTGCAGTACTCAACAAGTGTAATACCTTCATCAAACTTTTTCAGGCTCTTTTCCAGACTGAGATCTCCGTTTTCGAGTTCTTCCGTTATCTGTTCAAGTTTGCCCAGTGCTGTTTCAAATGTTCGTTTGGCCATTGTGATAATTCTATGTGTTCTTGCTGAATTGCTTTTCTTTCAGTATTAAGACCATTATATATATTCACAGTTGAAGGAGAAGTCGAGAACAAAGTGGTTCAACGGGGACTCAAATGAAGGGCCGGATTACCAGCCAGATAGACGAATTTCTTGCATGGCTCGATATAGAGAAGGGCTACTCGGAGCATACTGTCAGCGGCTACGGACGCGATCTTGCAGAGTTTGCCGCAATGCTTCCGGACGGCCTTGATTCCGGTGAGCTCGATGCAGGCCATGTGCGTCGGTTTGTGGTGAGCCTCCATGGAAAAAATTCAGGGGCAACAGTTGCAAGAAAGCTCTCTGCGCTGCGCTCGTTTTTTAAATATCTCCAACGGGAAAAGGGTTTGCAAAACGACCCTGTGGCCGCTGTTTCAGGACCCAAAGTCGGCAGGTACCTTCCTGTGTTTCTGACCGTTGATGAGGTCTTTCGTCTTCTGGAAGCCCCTGAAAAGAAAGACAGGTTCATGCTTCGGGACAGAGCGGTTCTTGAGTTGCTGTACTCCACGGGGATGCGTGTCTCGGAACTCTGTTCCAGGGATATGGCCGACCTTGATTTTGAAACTGAAATGCTTAGGGTGAGGGGCAAAGGAAATAAGGAGCGGCTGGTCCCGGTTGGCAGACCGGCCCTTGAGGCTGTACTGGCCTGGCTGCCTTTGCGTGACCGGCTCATTGCCGCACGGGCGGAAAGGGGGCGGCCTGTGGAAAGAGAAGGCTTGTTTTTAAACGGGCGCGGCAGCCGTTTGAGCAGCAGAAGTGTGGAACGCCTGGTTAAGGCCTATGGTGAACGTGCCGGGATTCCGCAGAGTGTAACTCCCCATGCCCTGCGTCACTCATTTGCCACCCATTTACTTGAAATGGGTGCTGATCTGCGTTCGGTACAGGAACTGC
>JAMOMO010000124.1 GCA_027067035.1 Desulfobulbaceae bacterium | reverse complement strand
GTTACGCCAGTTAAATGACCTGGCTCCATAGGGACAGGCAGCCATGCAGAATCGACAGCCAATACAACGGTGAAAATCCATTGCAACAATTCCGTTTGCACTGTTACGGAAGGTGGCCTGGGTCGGGCATGCCCGGACACAGGGTGGTTCGTTACAGTGATTACAGAGAGCCACAGCCGGATGTTCCGTTATTTTCTTTGCAGAATGCTGTGAGGAATGCTCCGGGAACACACCGGAAAACGGTGCCTTCCAGATCCATTTGACTTCATCTTTCGTATTTGGAAACTCTGGAATATTATGAGCGGCAATACAGGATGCAATGGCAGCATCAAGCATTTCCGGATTCTCATTGAACTTACGCAGGTCAATAACCATTCCAAGACGAACACCCTGGGGTGCCTCTTCGCCATGGCCACCCTGCTCGCCATGCCCGGCAGCGGGAGCCGCCTCATGTCCTGCAGCAGCGGCACCGTGCCCGGAGGCAAGGGCAGGAGTGGCTGTCAGCTTGATAACGGCTGGCGCTCCAATTCCTGCAACCACTGACGCACCTGCAATTTTCAAGAACTTTCTTCTTTGCTTATCCATTAGTGAATCGCCTCCTTCGATGCTGTCTCTTTGGGCGTCAGGTGACAATCCCAGCAATACGGTTCGACTGCGGCATAGGTATGACAGCTGTCACAAAATTTCTCTTTCTGGCTGTGGCAGCTCATGCATGCAGTCTGCAGACCCTTGGGATATTTCTTCCCGTCGATCTCAAGAATCTCACGATTTCCATCACGCAGGACGTTATCGCGCCACTCGTTGAGCAGTTGCATATGGTTTGCCCGCATATATTCGGCAGTGTTCACACACTGTTTTTCTCCACCTGGCGGTAACTCGGGCTTGGGCAGGTCTCCTGCCGTGGTCAACCCGTTGAACCAGATTGGAAAAGTCACAAAAAGGACGAAAATAATCAGTCCCGGTATGATTGTTCCTTTGTTATACATTTAAGATATCCTCCGTTCCGGTTCCTGTTAAACCATGGTTCTGAAACCATCGGGGAGCTCAGACTCATTCCCTTCAGCATCATAACCCATAGCTCGTTTCTCGTTATCCATCACCAGTGCATTTCCGACAAGTTCGGATACACCACAGACATCACAACCGGGATTCCAGTATCCCATGAGTGATGAGAGGGTTGCACGATCGATGGCGCAGACACAGGAGAGCATATTCACATCATGCTTATCAATGACGTGCTTCACTGCATTGGCACGTGGCAAACCGGCCCGCATACGAAGCTCCATGATCTCATCTGTGTTCAGTCCTGTTCCGGAACCACAGCAGAAGGTCTGCTCACGGATGGTATTTTCAGGCATCTCAAACCATTCAGGTACAACATGATCGAGGATATAACGCGGCTCATCAAGCAGGCCCATGGCCCGTGCCGGGTTACAGGAATCATGATAGGTAGCCCTCACGTTCTTGTTACGGCTCGGATCAAGCTTGATCTTGCCATGTCTGATAAGATCAGCGGTGAATTCACTGATGTGAATCATCTTTGTTGACCGGGCGTTATCAAACACAGTGCCGGTGATGGGGGAGCGTGGAACTTCAAGGAAATCCGCAGGTCCGTTCATGGTATCCATATACTGATGAACAACACGCCACATGTGACCACACTCACCACCGATGATATACTTCACTCCAAGGCGTTTGGCCTCGGCATACATCTTGGCGTTCAGTTTCTTCATCAGCTCGTTGTTGGTGAAGAGTCCGAAGTTACCGCCCTCTGAGGCATAGGTTGACCAGGTGTAATCAAGGCCGATCTGCTCAAACAGGGCCAGATAGCCCATGGCGGTATAGAGACCCGGCTCTGCAAAGACATCGGCAGACGGGGTGATGAAAAGTACTTCCGCACCTTTCCGGTTAAAGCTGTGATTGATTTTCACACCGGTGAGATTCTCAACATCCTCTGCCAGAAAATCCACATTGTCTTTGAAAGTATGCGGCTGCAGTCCCATATGGTTACCGGTACGGTTGGAGTTGGAAGCAGGTTCCAGAATCCAGTTGATACCAATACCAACGGTATGCAGAAGCTCACGGATCATCATGGTGACTTCAGCCGTGTCAATTCCGTAGGGGCAGAAGACTGAACAGCGTCGACATTCTGTGCACTGATAGGAGTACATGAACCACTCTTTGAGCACACCCACAGTCATTTCACGGCCACCGGCCATCTTACCGAACAGTTTCCCCGCCAGGGTGAAATCATTCCGATACACGGAGCGAAGCAGCTCGGCCCTCAGGACCGGCATGTTCTTGGGATCACCGGTACCAAGGAAGAAGTGACATTTATCTGCACAGGCGCCGCAACGTACACAGCAGTCCATGAAGATTTTGAGAGATCTGAATTTATCAAGACGTTCTTTCAGACCTTTGAGAATGGTCTCCTGCCAGTCTTCGGGCAGTTTCCAGTCATCCTCATCCGGTGACCAGATGCGGGCATTGGGAAAGCTCAACCCCTCCTGGCTGTCAAGATATTCGACCTTTTCCTTTTTCGCAGGGTAGGCAAAGTTCCCCTCTTTAAATATAACCGGGGTATCCATCCAGTCTTTGGTTGGTACTGCTCCTGTTGCCAAAGACGGACCCTGCACTACGCTTTTTGATAGTTGTTCTAATTTTGCAAGTGCCATTATTCTTTATCCTTATATAATTTGGATCAACAATCCTGTTATTCCTCGTCTTTTTTAGGAGGCAACTCTTTTTCAACAGGGATGCCGGCATCAACCATGAACTCTCTGAACTCATCCTCGTATCCAGCATAGGAGTGAGGCTTGATGGAAGGATCGTTCCATGGATTGATATGACGTTTGGCACGACTGTCGTTTGCCATATTTCTGGTGGGGCTCATAAAGACACCACCCATGTGCATCAGCTTACTGAATGGGAAATAGATAAGCAGGGCGGAAACCAGAAAGACATGGATATAGAAAATAGAACCAATTTTAAAATTGATGACCGGATGGAAGGTTACCAGACCCACCAGCAGCTCTTTGATATTGACAATATCAATATCCGTACGCAGGAAGTAGCGCATCAGGATACCGGTTGAAGCAATGGCAAAAATAAGAAAGAGCGGAAAGTAGTCGTTGGCAAGTGAGATGTAACGCACATTGCGGTTCACCAGACGACGACCAAAGAGGAACAGAACTCCGGCAAGGATTGCCAGATCAGAGGCATAGAGCAGTGGAGCTCCCACCTGAAGCATGGCACCCGCATCCAGAAAATCCAGAAAGTGCAGCCACTGCGGCACGGGATTCAAAAACAGCCTCATATGCCTGATGATGATCACCAGAAAAGAGTAGTGAAACAGCAGGGCTGCCAGCCAGAGCCATCGTGATGACTCATAGGTGATTTTCGGTCCCTCATGAAGTTCGGACTTGGTGTTCCGAAACAGGGACCTGAATGCAAAAATTTCCAGGAACATCCTGGCTACAACTTCCGATGTCTTGGTTGGACAGTCAAGCTTATCCTGTTTGATGAAATCCAGAGATTTCCCCTGACCACAAGTGGTCGGAATGGAAAACGGCACAGGCGATTTAGCCCATTGCACAACTCTGTAAATAAAGCCACCCAGGAAGATCAGGATCGCAAGATATGGAATCGCAACACCAAACAGGTACTGCATACCCGGTATCATGGATCCCAGCCACGCAATCAGAACCAGCGCTAAGACTGCCAGGAATGAGAAGGCATACTTCATTTCTTCTAACCTCGCTTCAAATTGAACTGTGTAGGATTCCGCCCGGTAATTTCCCCTGTCCCGAAGCAGAACCCTGTTAATTACTCTCTGGTGCCCTGTTGTTTTTCCCCGTGTAAGAAACTACACCTGGATCTGTACAGGATCACCTTTATCTTTATTCAACAAGTTGGAAGGACACTTGCTGTCTGTAAGAATAACGGTACCGGTTTTTATTTCTTTTACTCTGACTTTATAGAGCTGCTCACGACATTGCATATACAGGTCAAAGGCAGCAAGAACAGCCATATCAACGGCAAACTCGAAATCATACAGATCTGCGATAAACTGTTTGCGCTCTGAATCTTTGGCTAAGATTTCACGGGTAATATGTTTGACGGCATGAATGGGGGCAACAGCTTCTGAAGCGGAAAATTCCTGAATGGAGCGAATACGCATGATCTGGTCAAGGGGCTCAACAAACTCCTTGGGATCAGCATTCTTTGTCAGCAGCTTAAAGAGCCTGCCCAGAGCCTCACGGGTATTCCCTCCCACGGGATTGGAAAATTTGTCCGGCCCTTTTTTAAAAAATGTGGATGACTTGTAACTGGACAAGGTGTAGTCAACCCATTGCTCTACTATCTTGTCTTCGTAATTGCGAAATGCCTCGGCAAGGTCCATCGAATCCCCATTTTTATTTTAATTCCATCTGTTGAATGAATAGCCATTCATAAGCATCGAGATTTAGCATTTTTTGGCCTGTTAATCAAGATTTTTTTAAATTTGACCCCTCTCCAAAAAACTGATAACCCTCACATGTCATCCAATATATGGAGCGACTCATTAATATAGGGATCTTCTTTTATTTCCTCTTTCCACTTGTCCCCGTCCTTCTCTTCTTCTACTGCCGGACCTGGATCTTCACCATTTTCCACACTCTGTTCTTCACGATACTTCAGATAATGGGCGCCGATCTTGTCACGGGCCACTCTGGCTTCCTCACGCTTGGCTTTCATATCCTCAAGTTTCAGAGACATGGTGGTCTTCTCTGCCCGCTTACTTGCCTTGCGTGCCTCCTCTGCTATGACCTGCAGCCCTTCATCCTGCTGTACTCTTCTGGCTGATCGCTCCTTCAACAGGGGCAGGTTAAGGGGTGCCGCGGTAAACGGGGTAAAGGGAACAGGCGCAACCTGGTCCCAGGGCAGTGAGTTATCCAGATACTGCTCACCTGATTTGAGGTGCTGAAAGAGGCTTGGCAGGATGATATCAGGTACCACGCCCTTATACTGGGTGGAACCACCGTTCACCCGGTAAAATTTCTGTATGGTCACCTTGAGCGCTCCCAGATCCTCATACTTTTTCAGATGCAGCAGGGGGATGTTGTCGTTCATGTCAATGAGCGTCTGCACAGTGCCCTTGCCATGGGTATGGGCACCACCCACAATCACCGCCCGACCGTAATCCTGCAGGGCAGCAGCAAGGATTTCAGATGCCGATGCCGAAAACTGATTCACAAGAACCAGCATGGGGCCACTCCAGGTGACCGACGAGTCCTCATCACTCAACACACGTTTGTTGCCATAACTGTTTTTCACCTGAACCACCGGACCCTGTGGAATGAACAGCCCGGTGGTATCAACGGCATCCATAAGCGAGCCGCCGCCGTTATTGCGCAGATCAATTATCAAACCGGTAATTCCCTGTTTTTTCAATTTCTCAATGGCAATTCGGGTGTCGTCTGTGGAATTTCGTGCATCAGTACCATTGCGGGTCTTTTCAAAATCACGATAGAAACTTGGAATCATGACATATCCGATCTTCTTCCCGGCCGGACTTTCCAGAAGTGTGGACTTCACAAAGGTCTCTTCAATCTGCACCACATCACGCTGAATGGAAATGGTCTCCTTGACCCCATCCGGCTTGCGTACCGTGAGACGAACCACAGAACCTTTCGGTCCGCGGATGAGACGAACCGCATCACGCAGACGCATATCCGTTATCTCCACAGGCTCGTTATCCCCCTGCCCCACTTCCAGAATAATATCCTCAGCCTCCAGGCGTCCCTGACGGGCAGAGGCTGATCCCGGAATAATACTCACAACCTTGATATACCCGTCCTCCTCCCGAAGCAGTGCACCGATGCCTTCAAGACTGCCGCGCATGTGGATGTCGAAATTTTCCTTCCCGGCAGGGGCCATATAGTTGGTATGGGGATCAAAGGCCCTGGCAACAGCATTGAAAAACCGGTCATAGTGATCCTGGCGCGTCTCCTGATGCATACGATTGAAAAAATTCTTATTGCGCTTGGCCACTTTTTCCTCAGCCTCGGCCCAGAGCTCATCATCGCTTTTGGCGGGCTTCCCTTCAGCCACATTCTTCGCTTCCTCCTCCTGCAGATCAAGATAACGGGAGATTATCTGACCTTTCAGGGTCTTTCTCCAGCGTGACCGCAGATCATCAAGACTTGTGGCGTACTTCAGTTTCTCCGGATCGGTTTCAAGACTTTCATCACGCTCATAATCAAAACCGGCGGCCAGCAGTTCCGCTGTCATATCCTCAACCTGCTTCATGCGTCTGGCAAGGATCTGATACCCGATATCCGGCAGAACAATTTCTCCCCTCAGAAGATTATTGTCAATGGCAGGTGCGTATACGGAAAGCCTGTCCACATCTTCCTGAAGGAGAAAACGTTTCTGGAAATCCAGCTGTTTGAGATAGAGATCAAAGGCGGCAAAGGCAAGTTCATCATTCATGACCTTGTCACTGAAATGCATCACCGGCAACTGCTTGCTGAGCATATAACCGATCAGTTTGTTCCGGGTCACATCAGTTTCAGCCGGAACAGGGGCCTGAGCCGTGATACCTGCAGAGGTATACAGGATTACAGCCACCACACAGCCTGCAAATATGCGATATATATTTTTCATCTGTTTCTCGAACGGGCTAAGAGGAAATGTCCATTGCGCTCCTGCGCAGCAATGGTACAGTAAGTCACACAAAACAAAAAAAATAACTACCAGACTCCAGCAAGAAATACCAATAGAAACGCCAAAATCCCATGGAAAAATTAAAAAGCAGGCTTCGTGAATTCGCAGCAGCCCGAAACTGGCAATCATTTCACAATCCCAAGAACCTTGCCATGGCACTCAGTGTCGAGGTTGCAGAGATCACGGAAATCTTTCAGTGGAAGAGTGCCGGAGAGAGCATGGACGTGGATGATGCCACCAGAAGACATATCGCCGAAGAGGTGGGTGATGCGATGATCTATCTTACCATGCTGGCGGATAAATTTGACCTTGACCCGCTTGACTGCGCCACAGAAAAGATGAAGCTCAACGCCATCAAGTATCCGGAACAGCATTCATAGCCCGGCAGAGTAGCCACCACTCTCTCATCACTTGAATTTCCCCCGGCAACTGTGCTATTCTCTTTTTGAGAATATTTCTTTTTATTCAAAACAGAGACAGTCACTCCATACAATATTGAGGAAACAGATGGTGAACGAACAGCGAAAACACCCGAGACAGACGGCCAGCGGTACCCTGCTGATAACAACATCCCAATCCGCATCCACCCACAGCCTGCCGGTGAAAGATGTGAGCCGGGGTGGCGCATTTATCTTCAGCAGTACCCTCCCGCTCCCCGGCGAGACAATCAGCTTTGAACTGTCCGACGAGCATGGTCAGGTGTTGACCACAGGGTCGGGACAGGTGGCCAGGGTTATTGATGTGAACTGTGAAGCCTTTGATGGTTTTGCCATCGAATTTGACCGGGAACTTGAACAGGCAATGCTGGACGCCCTTTGCACGCCCCCCAAAGACGGGTGAACAACCGGTCCACCCTGAGCTTTTGCAGACAGGTCTCAGCACCTAAATAATCCGCCGCCTGTCACCTCACAGGATCAATCGGCAGGCTGCTGATTATAAAGCAGCTGGTGGATAGAGAAAGTCAGGCTGTGAATGGAGCATGGAATACAAACAGGTCATTCCGCCTCCCGGTCTTTTTTACGCATGCATCGATCCACCGAAGCACCCTCCCTTAATTTACCTCCCGCAGGGCCTGAAATCATTCTCTGCTTCCTGTTTACCAGGAAATTGTCAGGTTTGGGTTTGGATGAGATCAGAAACCCGTTAGCCTCCCGCAGAATCCGCACCCCCTTCCCCGAAAGAAATATTTGAGCAGAAAAAGACAAGTCCTGCAGCAGAAAAAGAAACAATATCAGCTACCACACATCTTTTTTGCTCCTTTTGTTTTGAATTTGAAAATGGAATATGATAGGCTTATCGTGAATCGTATGAAAGAATATACATTCTGAGTAAACTCAACTCTTTTTCACAGGAGAACCAACCAATGAAACTATTCCGCAACCAGTCAGGTCAGGGAATGACCGAGTATATCATTATTGTCGCCGTTGTTGCCTTAGCCGGCATTGCCGCCTTTTCCTACTTTGGTAAAACCCTTCGCGGCTCTGCTGCAGACATGAGTGAAACGCTGGCCGGTACTCCCCCGACAGCAGGCAAGACAAAAGCCAATGCCGCCGCCACGGATGCTGATACAGCAGCAGACGAGGATGCTGACATGGCAACCTATGTGGAACGCAACGCCAACTAGTGAAAACTGACACCTGAGAGCAGTGTGCCCCCGGCAGTCATCAGCTGGCCTCCCCAAAAAAGAGCAGCTGATGCCTTTCCTCCAGTTGCAGAACAAATGGAGCCCCTCATTTCACACAGCTCTCCCGGTGTCAGCCAAGACGATGAAACCCCTTGACCAGAAAGGCCAGTCATCAATTTTCATACTGGCCTTTATTGGTGTTGTTCTGGTCTGCACCATCTTTCTCTACCAGTCCGGCCGTATCACAAGTGAGAAGATGCAACTGCAGAATGCCGCCGATGCTGCTGCCTTCAGTGCATCCACGCTGGAAGCGCGTTCACTCAACTTCTGCGCGTACACCAATCGGGCCATGGTGGCCAATGAGGTGGGAATCGGACAGCTGATCGGGCTTCTCTCCCTTGTGGACGAAGTGAAGACCATCGGAAGTAATTTTGAGGAATTTGTCGCTGCGATAGAGGCTATTCTCAATGCAATTCCTGTGGTGGGAAATGCAATCGCACTGGCCATTGATCCCTTCCTCGTCCCCCTTGAAACCATCGGGGCGATACTCAATGACACAGGGGCGGCAATGGAAAAGGTTATGGCAAGAGTAGCCTCTCCACTTATCCGGGTCCTCTCCACCGTCAACGAAGTTTACAGTTACAGCCAGATGGGCTACCACGGGGCCACCATTTTTATGGTAACAACAACCCTTTTCAAAACCATTGAGAAAAATGTGCCGGGTACTGCTCCCTTCCCCATAACAGAGATCTTTGACCAGAACAGATCCGGCGCCCACCTTTCCGACCTGGGTATTCTGGCCATGGCAGGACATATCCCCTCCTTCTGGAAAGGATACACAAAAACCTACAAGACCGGCAAAGAAGGGAAAAACAAAGGGATGCAGAGAATGGCTGCAACCATCAGAAACACACGGGATATCTTCAGCAGCGGCGCAGCTGCAGAAGACAAGCCGTGCAGCAAGAAATTCACCCCCTACACCCGTGACTGGCATGTCTGCCTGGATCTCAAAATAGATTTTGACATTGATGTAAAACTTGCCTCAGTTGACTTCTGGTTTGAGTTCAAGACCGGTGTCGACAGCCAGGGTGCCGCGGAACTCCGCTTTAAAGAACAAAACTATCTCTGGTCCGCCGTGGACACCTCCATTTTTGTCGTAGACGTCTCTGCCGGATACTGGGTCACCGACCCTGTCAAAGACTTTGGAGGAAGTATTGATATCGGCCTTGACGTTCCAACAGGCGGTGGCGGATATCAGGCTGCAGGAGGCACCATACTGACCCTCGCTGACATGGGTGAAGGACTGCGCAAAAATGACCCCATCCCGGGTTCATACGGCTACAGGCTCAAGGAAAAAAACTGGCTCTCCTGGAAACAGGCATCGCTGGAGATGGAAGAAAACAACATTGACACCTATAAAGGGCTGGCTCCCTACCGGGGCATGGGGAGCACCAAACCGGAATCATCTGGTTACAAACTTCCCTTTGTTTCACCCTACTATCTTGTGGGAGTAGTCAAAAATCTGAGTGACATCCACAAATCCGGTCCGAAATTCGGCGGCAATCTCGATATCCTCCAGGAACACCCCAAGGTCACGGAAATCGGCGCCATTGCCAAATCCGAAGTCTATTACAAACGCCCCACCGACCTCTCCTATTTTCTGCGTGCCGATAAAAAGACAGAACGCCCCAACATGTTCGGTCCATTCTGGCAGGCAAGACTTTCAAAAACCAGTGACCTCGACCGTTTCCTGGCCATGGCCATCCAGCATCAGACCATATGGCTTGCTGAACATGACGCCAAAAAAGTCCCCGGTCTTGAAGCGATAAAAAAAGAGCTGGAATCTCTTTCATCAGACTTAAACAACCTCCTGAAGAGCTTCTGATGATAAGGCCACATAGCAATAAAGCTGCCCGTAACCAGCGTGGCCAGGCTGCAACAGAGTTTATCATTGCCTCGGTTTTTGTCCTCATTCCTCTTTTTCTTCTTATCCCCATACTTGGGAAATATATCGATATCCGACATGCCGCCATAAACAAGGCCCGTTTTGAAGCCTGGGAATATACAGTCTGGAACATTCCCGGTAAGGACCAGAGGGTTGACATAAAGGACAGCCAGAGTGCCGGCGAACGCAAATTTAAAGACACCCGGGCCAGGGCCGACCACTATTTCTTCAGCGACCCCTTCAGCACTTCCTATGCCGACCCGACCGCCTCTTTCAAGGCAAACCCGCTATGGGTTGACCACAAGAGAGACAGCCTTTTCAGTTCGGCAACCAGGCCGGAGGGAAGCATTGAGGCAAAAAAGACACCGACCACCTTCCAGGGCAACTCTCCAGATGTGCTTAATTTCCTGGTGGATGGAATGAATGTTGTTGCCTGGGTTTTCGATGAAGTCCTGAAATTTGAGCATGTGGACGGTACCTTTGACGTCCTTGAACCACAATACAGAAAGAATTTTGTCACTTCGCAGGTCACGGTTACAGTCCGCCCCATGGATGACATCCTGCCCAGCTACTCCCTTGATGGAAAACAGCCGAAAGCTTATACCAAACCGGTCAAAATGCATGCAGGAGCCGCTGTCCTGACAGATTCCTGGAATTCAGGCAGTTCCGAAAATGCCAGCAGTGAAGCCCGGGGCCTGGTGCTCACCGCCTTTCTCAGCCCTCTGTCCGATGCCATGAACAGTTTAATTGAAGGTATCAACAGCGGCCTGAAGCACATTCCGCTGATCAGCATCAAGCTTCCCAATATGCCCGATTTCGGACTCACCGGACCACCGAAGAGTAATACACAGAGATTCGATGACATGATCCCCCTGGAATTCGTGGAAGAATCTCCAGGTGAAGTGCGGGAGAAATACTCTCTGGATTATTATGAATAGCGCCACGGTTCTCAGACACGGCGGGTTGCCACTGCTCATTGCCACGCTGTTTTTTGCCACTCTGATCACAGCAGAACCGGTCCATGCAGGCCCGGCCGGATTTCCTGCGCCCCCATGGCTCAGAACCACCCAGGTGGCAGATGAAATGGTCATCAACGGACTCACCTCCCAGGTGCAGTACTTTACGGCCGACAATACCATTCCGGAATTACTTGACTTTTACCGAGAACACTGGCAGAACAAACTTTCCGGAAAAGAGGCCTACAAAGAATCCCGGGCGGGACTCTGGACCATCATCTCCAAGTTTGACGGCAGATACCTCTATACGGTTCAGGTACGGACACAGGACAGGTTTTCCATCACAGGATACCTGGCCGTGGCAGATCTTCGGTCAGTTGCCAAAAACAAAAAAAAGAAAAGTGCCATTCCCAGAATGAGCGGCAGTACCATTCTGAGCGACAGCAGCAGCCGTGATTCCGGCGTCACGGCCCGGACACTGATGCTCTTCAACACATATTCGGCCGAGAGCAACAGCAGTTTTTATCGAAATTATTACAGCAGCAGAGGATGGACAAAGACAATGGATACCCACAGTCAGAATGCTTTTGTCATGACATTCACAAAAGGCGGCAAAGACACCCACCTGGTCATTAACCACGCCGGTACTGCAACCCAGGTCGTTATGAATATCACCGAGAAAATATGATCATGAGAAAACTCTTCTCCCACGTACCAGCCAGGCCCCTGAACAACGAGCAGGGCCAGTCCGCCGTTGAATATCTGGTGGTCTGCACTGCCCTGGTAACGCTGTTTCTCATATCCTCTTCACAGAACAGCGTCTACAATATGATAAGTCACACCATCCATGACAAGTACAGCAGTTATTCCTTTGGTGTGTCCATCTCCGATCCGCCTTCCAAAGCTTTTGACGATAAGGTGAAACACGACGCAGCCGAAGTCAAAGAGGTCATCCATGAGCTTGAAGAGGTGGCGGAGTATCTCAAGGATCATCCCCTTCCAGAGACAATTAAACCAGGTGATCTGCCCTCGGCATTTCAGAGAATCATAAAGGGTTTTAAAGACCTGGTGCAGGATTTGAAAGACCTGTTGTAAACTGACAGGACAACAAAGGAAGAGAGTCAATCGTTTTATCACTCAACAAAAGAACCGATAGCAGACCATGGTAAAATCAGAACAGGACCAGATAAAAAAGAAAACCTGGAAACTTTTTACGGCCGCAATACTTTTTGCCCTCCTCGCCGGAGTCGGCACCATGCTGTACCTCAAATTCCTTGAGCAGCGACTCAAATCACAGCTGACGCCGCCTCAAAAAGAGATGACCCATGTAATCGTTGCAAGTAGAGACCTGCCGGTGGGCAGTGTCATAAACGGTTCAACCGTATCCAGCAGAACGGTTCCCCGCGCCTATGTCAACAATGACATCTTTACTCCGGCCGATTTTGATTCCATCAAAGGTGCCATCCTTGTAAAGCCCCTGAAAAGCGGAAAGATGCTGGCCCACGACTATATTGATTTGAAAATTCCCAAGGATTTTTCAGGAACCATCCAGGAGGGTCACCGTGCCATCACCATCCAGGTGGATGAAATCAATTCAATCTCCGGTATGGTCAGACCGGGAAACGTCATTGATCTCTTTACTAAAATGGCCTTACCAAAAGGAATGGGAAACGGTTCTGCAATTTCCAGAGAGGCCATCATACCAGTTCTCGAAGATGTCCTGGTGCTGGCCACCGACAAGGTCTCCGCAAAACCGAATGAAGATGAATTTAAATATATCAAATCCGATCCCCGCCATCGGGCCTACAACACACTGACCCTTGAAGTCACTCCCAGGGAGGCTGCACTGATCGCCATTGCGCAGTCCAAGGGAGAGCTCATCACCGCACTCAGGAATATCAATGATACCGGTGGAATACTCTTCAGCAAGGTCACCCTTGCCGACCTGATAGCCCACTCGGCTCAGATGCATGAAGCAGCAGCCAGTAAGCAGCACAACAGAAACCTCAATGGTATTCACAGAAACGACAAAGGCCAGCTGGTCACACGGGACGGGGTGGTAATCACAGACCCCAATGTCCACTTGAATAAAAACGGACTGCTGGTCACCAAAAACGGCACGGTCCTCTCCGGCCGTAATCTGATGGTCGGGACAGACGGCCGCATTCGCACCAAAAACGGAGAAATTGTTGATACTGCAAGCCTGAAATCCGGTAAAAACGGCAGTCTGGTGGACAAGAACGGAACGGTGCTTGCCAGCAACGGCTACACAACAACCAGGGGCGGTTTTCTGGTGGACAAAAACGGCAATGTGGTCACCCCGGACGGTCACATTATCTCCGGGCTCACCGTTGGCAAAGATGGACGGGTACGAACCAGTGACGGCCGTATAGTGACGGCTGACCAGATAACGGTGGCAAAGGATGGAAAGGTCCGGATAAACGACAATCCCCTTGCTGCAATGACGGTTGGTAAAGACGGTAAACTTCGCAGTGCAGACGGAAAACTCGTCAAGGCTGCCGACCTTGTTACAGTGGACCCGGACGGCACTGTCCGCAATAAAGATGGAAAGATCCTGAAAGGCGTACATATGGGAAAAGACGGCAAGCTATACAATGCAGACGGCAAAGAGATGAGCCCTGCTGACGTACTTGCCGCAACAAAAGGATTCACGGAAAACAGGGACGGCACCGTAACCGACGCTAGCGGAAAGACATACACTGCAAAAGATCTCGTAAGAGTCGGCAAGGACGGCGTAATACGAACAAAAGACGGCACGGTCCTGAAAGGTGTCTACATGGACAAGGACGGGAAGTTACACAATGCAGACGGCTCCCTCCTCACTGCCAGGGACATACTGAC
>JAMOMO010000123.1 GCA_027067035.1 Desulfobulbaceae bacterium | reverse complement strand
GCTGATCAAGGATGAGCAGCCGGAGCTGCTTATCCTTGGCAAGAGCATGGTGATCCACAAGGAACCTGTACGTGAGCTGCGGGCCATTGTGGATGAACATGCGCCATCGTGTCTTATCATGTACGATATGGCCCATGTACTCGGCCTCTATGGAGGACATTTTCAGGCACCGCTCCAGGAGGGGGCACACATTGTCACCGGTTCCACCCATAAGACCTTTTTCGGCACCCAGCGTGGGGTGATTGCCTCTGATTTTGCAGAAGATGAACTCCACTACGAACTGTGGGAGGCGGTGAAGCGCAGGACCTTCCCGGGCAGTGTCAGTAATCATCATCTGGGAACCATGGCAGGCCTGCTCTTTGCAACCTATGAGATGAATCATTTCAAGGAGAGCTATCAAAAGGCGGTTGTTGAAAATGCCAGGACATTTGCCCGGGCACTCAAAGACGAGGGACTTGATGTGGCCGGAGATCCGGCTGTCAGTTTCACTGAAACCCACCAGGTGCTTGTCCATGTCGGCTATGGAAACGGTGCAAAGGTGGCCAGGAAGATGGAAGAGAATAATATCATCGTCAACTATCAGGCAACGCCGTCTGAAGAAGGATTCACCGCCTCGGGTGCCCTGCGGCTCGGTGTATCTGAGATGACACGCTTTGGCATGGAACCGGCAGATTTTCAGGAACTGGCGGGTCTGCTGGCGGATTTGATTCTCAGGGAAACTGAGGTGAAAGAGGAGGTCAAGGCGCTGCGGGAGCGCTTTCTTGAAATGCACTACTGCTTTAAAGAGAGTGATTTCCCGGATCTGGCCGGATCTCTGCTGCCGTCACTTCTCACGTAAGCTTTAGGCCGTTGATGAGAGATCACCCGGCAGCTGTTTGATGGCTGTCAGGTGATCTGCTGCGTTTCTGTCGCTCACGGGAAGAACCGTGCCGTCAAAACGTTTCAGCCATCCGTCACTTCTCTTTCCCTCCTCCATAGCCACAATCCGGTCACTGAGAACAGCAGCCTCCTGCAGGTCGTGGGTCACCAGGATGATGGGGATGTTCAGCTGTTCCTTGATACGGAGAATCTTCTGCTGCAGAGAGTGTCTGGTCTTGATATCCAGTGCTGAAAAGGGCTCGTCAAGGAGCAGCAGTTCCGGTTCCGAAGCCAGGGCCTGTGCAAGGGCCGCCCGCTGGCGTTCTCCTCCTGATATGCGGGCGGGCTTTCTGTCGGCGAGCTGAGGTATTTCCATGAGATCAAGAAGAGCCGGTACCAGGGAAGGGGTCTTGCAGCCAAAGGCCACATTTTGAGAGACAGAGAGATGGGGAAAGAGGCTGGCCTCCTGAAAGACATAGCCAAGCTTTCTGCTTTGTGTATTGAGTCTGATCTTTTTTCTGCTGTCATAGAGGGTCCTGGAAGCCAGTTGAATGCTTCCAGAGTCCGGGGTGTCGAGTCCTGCCAGGATACGAATAATAGTGGTTTTTCCCGATCCCGAAGGTCCTGCCAGAGTGAGCAGCTCTCCTGCCGGGCAGGAGAAGCTGATATCCAGCTGGAAGTTGGAGAGTTCTTTTCTGAGTCTGGCTTCAAGCGGCATGGTTTTTCCTCTCAAGGAGATTCACGGCAAGCAGGATGGTGTAAGAAACCAGAAGCAGGGCAATGGAGAGCTGCCAGGCCTCCTGGTAGCGCATGGCCTCCACGTATTCAAAAACGGCAATGGAGGCCACCTTGGTTTCACCAGGAATGGATCCGCCGATCATGAGGATCACTCCGAATTCTCCCATGGTATGGGCAAAGCAGAGGATGGCTGCACTGGCGATTCCCGGCAGGGAGTTTGGCAGTACAACCCTGAAAAAGGCGGATGAGCGTGAACAGCCCAGCACAGAGGCTGATTCCAGGAGGCGGCGGTCAAGTTTGG
The DNA here is from genome assembly GCA_027067035.1 of Desulfobulbaceae bacterium. Lineage (GTDB taxonomy): Bacteria > Desulfobacterota > Desulfobulbia > Desulfobulbales > Desulfocapsaceae > Desulfocapsa. Next base: position 12,202 of record JAMOMO010000123.1, on the reverse strand, counting down.
CAAAGGTTCCTTTGAGTGGCTGGACCGCATAGGGAATTCCGTGGAGCATGGCGGCTATGACGATACCGCCGAATGTGAATATGAGGGGACTGCCAAGGGCATTCTGATGCAGGCGACCAACCACCCCTTCCGGCCCCATGACCATGAGGAGAAAAAAACCGAAAACCGTGGGGGGAAGTACCAGAGGCAGGCCCAGCAGTGATTCCACGAAGGTGATGCCCCGCATGGGATAAAAGACAAGGACATAGGCAAGCGGTGCTGCAAAGAGCAGCAGAAGTATGGTGGTTACCCCGGCCAGCTGCAGGGAGAGGATGAGTGGTGTGTAGTCCATATCAGAGATAGCCGTGTCTGCGGATAAGTGCCCGGGTGGATTCAGTTGTAAGAAAGGACTGGAAGTCTCTGGCAAGATCCGCATGTCTGCTGTGTGTTGTGATACAGCCCCACTGTTCCACAGGGTTGCTCTCCGGAATTGACCAGTAGTGTCCTTTTTGTCCTTCGGGGGATATTGCCTGCGATAATGCGATGAAGGCAAAGCGGGCCGCCCCGCTGCGGGCAAAGAGAAAGCTCTGGCCCACGGACTGGCCGTAGACCAGGCGCGACTCCAGACTCTGCAGCAGATGCAACTGCTGCAGGGTCCGCATGGGGATTTCTCCGTAAGGTGCGGTGTCGGGGTTGGAAAGGGCTATCCTGCCATCTCCCTGCAGAATGACCTCCTGCCATGATGAGGAGGCTGGATATGTATACCTGCTCCAGAGCACCACCTGCCCTGCACTGTATTGAAAAGGGGCTTCACAGAGCCCTTTTTCGTAGAGGAGCTGAGGGCGGTCCTTGTCGGCAGAGAGGAACATGTCATAGGGGGCACCCTGCAGCAGCTGGGCGTAGAGTTTTCCGGAAGAGCCGTAACTCAGAGTGCTTGTTGTACCCTTCTGCTGCCGGTAGATGCTGCTCAGTTCTTCAAGGGGCCGGATAAAGTTTGCAGCAGAGGCGATAAAGAGCTTTTCCGCCGCTGCCGGCGCGGCTGTGCACAATAAGACAAGAAACAGACTGAAAGCCGGCAGGGACGATGTTTTCATGCGTCTTTTTGAAGCCACGTAACACTCTCCTCATCAAGAATTGCTTCCATTTTTTTCTGAACTCTCCAGAACAGCTGCAGCAGGTTCAGTCCGGTGTCCGTCAGGCCTGCCCCTCCACCATGACTGCCGCCCCGCCTGGTAATAACCACCGGGGATCCCGCCTGACGATTCATGGATTCCACGAGGTTCCAGGCATGCTTGTAGGACATTCTCATCTCCGTTGCCGCCCTGGCAATGGAGCCGTGGAGCTGGATTTTTTCAAGGAGAACCGCCCGCCCGTAGCCGATAAAAGTCCCCTCATCACCCTCAAGCCATAGCCGCCCATGCCAGCCCGGTCTGGTGTGGCTCTGTTTCTTTTTTCGTCCCATAGTCGATATGTACAGTAAAACATATCGACTGTAAAGGAGAATACGATGGATGGCTACTGTTCAAGGGCAAAGCGTGGTTTCTCAAGTTTGAATTTCTTTATGCGGTAGCCGATCTGGCGCTGGGTGAGGCCAAGCTCCCGTGCGGCCCGGGCCTGAACCCAGCCATTACGCCTGAGAGAGGCCTCAATTTCCTTTCGTTCGATGTCCTGGAGGGAGCCGTGGCTCACCATGGGGGGGGACTGGGCAGCGGCGGCAGGCTCAACGGGGGGGTCGGCCCTCGGGTTGAAGGTCATGTGTTCCTGAAGATTGTCAGGCATAATGACCGGATCATCGGCAAGGATCACAATACGCTCAATGAGGTTCTGCAGCTCGCGAACGTTTCCGGGCCAGTCGTAACTGCAGAGAAAGTCAAGGGCCGAGCTGCTGAGCATGACACTCTTGTCGTTCCTGTCGTTGCTTGAAAGGAGGAAATGTTCAATGAGCAGCGGAATATCATCACGGCGATGACGCAGGGCCGGGAGATTCAGGGGGAGCACATTTAAGCGGTAATAGAGATCACTGCGAAACAGTCCGTGATCCACATTGCTCTGCAGGTTCACGTTGGTTGCTGCAATGATTCGCACATCAACGGTAAGGGTACGGGTGCCGCCGATGCGTTCAAACTGTTTTTCCTGGAGGACCCGCAGCAGTTTGGCCTGGAGGAGCAGGGGAAGCTCTCCTATCTCGTCAAGGAAAATGGTACCACCGTCGGCCAGTTCAAATCGTCCCGGTTTGGCACTGCTTGCCCCGGTGAAGGCACCTTTGTCATGGCCGAAAAGTTCGCTTTCAAGGAGGTTTTCAGGAAGGGCTGCACAGTTGATCTTGATAAAGGGCATCTCATTGCGGCTGCTTGCCTCGTGAATGGCACGGGCGGCAAGTTCCTTACCGGTTCCGGATTCACCGAGAAGGAGAACGGTTGCCTGACTCGGTGCCACCTTTTCTATGGTCCAGTACACCTCCTGCATGGGTTCCGAGTTGCCGATGATGTAGTGGCGGTTGAAACGACTGTGCAGTTCGGCTTTCAAGGATTTGTTTTCAGCCTTGAGCCGTTCTTCCTGCCTGGCAATGGCGTGGTGCAGTACAAGAAACTGGCCGATAAGGGTAGCCAGGATCTCCAGAAAGCTCATATCCTCTTCAAAGGATATTTCCGGTCCGAAGAGGCGATCAACGGTGAGGACACCCACCGGGTTTTCCTCCACTTTCACCGGGACCCCCAGAAAGGAGTGTTCTTCCTTTCTGATCCGGCTCCGTGCACCTGTCCGGTTGAGAAAGAGTGGTTCACTGTGAATATCCGGAACAATACAGGCGGAACCGGACTGAAAAATCTGACCGCATATCCCCTCTGACAGGCCATATCTTCCCCGCTGCTCCTCTTCCACACTGAGGCCGTATGATGCCTTGATGGAGAGTTGCTTTCTGTTGGGATCCAGGAGGACCAGGGTGGCCCTTTCCATTTTCAGTATATCATGGAGTACCTGTAGAATGCGGCCCAGGGTGGTGTCAAGGTGGACGGCGCGGCCGATGAGTTTGCATATCTCGGACAGTGCCTGGATTTTAAGTGTTTCCACATGATGAATGGTGGGAAATGAAGGGCCGGTGAGGCTATCTGACATCATTTTCAGTCTCCTGTTTTCGTGTTGTCTTCAGACTCTCTTCTAAGCACAAACAGTGCCATTCGGTTAACATGATGAAATTACAGGGTAAAGAAGAATGGGCAGCCGAGTGCCTAACGACAAGTATGACAAAAATGTCAGTAGTACGGCGACCGGTTATACGTTTTTGTCTCATTTTATACATATTGGAGGATCTTTGTATCTGAGTGATGAGTGGGAATAATTCTCCATTGTACGGCGGGGAACTACCTTTTTGTCCGCTTTGTTCCATAATGTCGTCTTTGGCACCAAAGAGGTTCCCTTGTGGTGGAGAGTATAAAAAGTATTTCTTGGTCTATCTTTCCGAAAGAGCGTGTTTATTACGATTGTCATGGAAGTGGCATGTAAATTGAGAGAGGAGTTGTGACAGACGGTACACGGATAATCTCTTGGAAAAGAGAATTTGCCAATAACATGGCAGCGGAAGAGATGCTGCCCACAGATTACGGAAGGAGAATATCATGAGAAAAGTAGCTATCTACGGAAAAGGCGGAATCGGAAAATCAACAACCACCCAGAATACAGTGGCGGGACTGGTGGAAATGGGAAGAAAGGTAATGATAGTCGGCTGTGATCCCAAGGCGGATTCCACCAGGCTGATGCTTGGCGGACTGGCCCAGAAATCGGTTCTTGATACCCTGCGTGAGGAAGGGGAGGATGTGGAACTTGACGACATCAGAAAAGAGGGCTACGGCGGTGTTCTCTGTGTGGAGTCGGGTGGTCCTGAGCCCGGGGTTGGATGTGCCGGCCGCGGAATTATCACCTCCATCAATATGCTGGAATCACTTGGTGCCTACGAGGAGAGTGTGGGACTGGATTATGCCTTCTATGATGTCCTGGGAGATGTGGTCTGCGGTGGTTTTGCCATGCCCATTCGCGATGGAAAGGCTGAAGAGATCTACATTGTTGTTTCAGGTGAGATGATGGCCATGTACGCAGCCAATAATATCAGCAAGGGAATCAGAAAATTTGCCCAGACCGGAAAGGTGCGGCTTGGCGGCCTGATCTGTAACTCAAGAATGGTTGATAATGAGCAGGAGATGATTGAAAAGTTTGCTGAAAAACTGGGAACCCACATGATCCACTTTGTGCCGCGTCACAACGATGTGCAGCGCGCTGAGATCAACCGCCAGACAGTCATTGACTGGGACCCGGATGTTGATCAGGCCGATGAGTATCGAGGTCTGGCCAAAGCCATTGACAAGAATGAGAAGTTCGTGGTTCCGACTCCCATGGAGATAGAGGAGCTTGAGAGTCTGCTTATGGAATTCGGACTGATGAACTGATTCCCGGAAAAGTTCGTAACCGGGCAGTTTTGAAGAATACCACCTGAGGCCTGTCCGGGGATATAAAAGCAGAAACTGATAAACAGAAAAAAGAAAAGACAGGAGAGAAAATATGATGATTATGATTCGTGCCATTGTCAGGCCGGAGAAATCGGATGCAGTGCTTGCATCCCTTATGGATGCAGGATTTCCGGCTGTTACAAAATATTCAGTGGCGGGTCGCGGCAAGCAGCGCGGCATCAAAATCGGTGAAGTGACCTATGACGAAATTCCCAAGACCATGCTGATGAGTGTTATCAACGCGGCGGACAAGGATTTTGTCATAGATACCATAATGAAGACTGCACGTACCGACACCAAGGGCGCCTTTGGTGATGGCAAGATTTTTGTCAGTGACGTGAATGAGTCATATACAATCAGCTCAGGTGTCCTGGACACCGCTGCTGCATCGGAAGGAGGCTCGGCATGAAAGAGGTGATCGCGGTGGTACGCATCAATATGATGAATAAAACCAAGCTTGCCCTTACAGAAGCCGGAGTGGATTCCTTTTTTGCACATGAGGCCCAGGGGCGCGGTAAGGGATTTGTGAATCCCGATGTCCTTGCAGGAGCTGAAAACGGCTATGAAGAGGCAGCGGCACTGCTTGGAGAAAAGGGAAAACTCTACCCGAAGCGCCTGATTACTGTGGTCACAGATGATGATCAGGTGCAGGATGTGGTGGGAGCCATAATGAAAGTAAATCAGACCGGAAAGCCTGGAGATGGCAAGATTTTTGTTTTGCCGATACCCGATGCCGTTCGTGTCAGAACCGGTGAAAGCGGCGCCACAGCCATTGCCTGAGGGAGAATTGTATGAGTGCAGTACGAGAAGAGAAGTTAGTGCAGTGGGACCCGGTGGATATCAAGGCAAAACTCATTGCCAAATACCCGCCCAAGGTTGCCAGAAAACGCGCCAAACAGATCATGATCAATGAGGCGCTTGAGAATGAAACGCCTGAAATAACAGCAAATGTAAGAACCATTCCCGGAATTATCACCATGCGTGGCTGTACCTACGCCGGTTGCAAGGGGGTCATCATGGGGCCGACCCGGGATATCGTGAACCTGGTCCATGGTCCCATAGGATGTAGCTTTTATGCCTGGCTCACCCGTCGTAATCAGACTGATCCCGGTGAAAACGGGGACAACTATATACCCTACGCCTTTTCTACGGATATGCAGGAGCAGGATATTATCTTTGGCGGGGAAAAAAAGCTGGAGCTTGCCATTCAGGAGGCTTATGACACCTTTCACCCCAAATCAATTGCAATATTTGCCACCTGTCCCGTGGGACTGATCGGAGATGATATCCATACAGTGGCCTCCACCATGAAGGAAAAACTTGGAGACTGCAACGTCTATGCCTTCTCCTGTGAGGGATACAAGGGTGTCAGTCAGTCGGCTGGTCACCATATAGCAAACAATCAGGTCTTCAGACATATTGTGGGTGAAAATGATGAGGTGAAACCGGGTGAGTTCAAGATCAACCTGCTGGGTGAGTATAACATCGGTGGTGATGGTTTTGAGATCGACCGCATTTTTGCAAAGTGTGGAATAACCTGTATTTCAACATTTTCAGGAAACGCAACCTATGACCAGTTTGCCTCGGCCCATACCGCAGATCTGAATGCGGTCATGTGCCACCGTTCCATCAATTATGTGGCGGATATGCTGGAGACTAAATATGGCATCCCCTGGATCAAGGTGAACTTCATCGGTGCCGAATCAACGGCAAAATCCCTGCGCAAGATTGCCCGCTATTTTGACAATACTGATCTCATTGACCGGGTGGAAAAGGTGATCGCAGAAGAGATGCCCGAGGTCGAGGCGGCTGCTGCAGATGTGCGGAAACGGACAGACGGCAAGACAGCCATGCTCTTTGTGGGTGCTTCCCGGGCCCATCATTATCAGGGACTTTTCAGTGAAATGGGAATGAAGGTGATCTCTGCAGGCTATGAGTTTGCCCATCGTGATGATTATGAAGGCCGTCAGGTACTTCCGCTGAAGCTTGATGCGGACAGCCGGAACATCGAGGAGCTTGAAGTGGTGGCTGATGAGACCCGTTTCAGGCCGCGTAAATCTCCTGAAGAGCTTGCCGCCCTTGAAGAGCAGGGTCTTGATTTTGAGAAATACGATGGTCTTATCCGGGATATGGATGAGAACACCCTGATCATTGACGATCTGAACCAGTATGAGGCGGAAAAGCTGGTGGAGCTCATGAAACCGGATATTTTCTGTGCGGGAATCAAGGAGAAATTTTCCATCATGAAGCTTGGGGTACCGATGAAACAGCTTCACAGCTATGATTCCGGCGGTCCTTACGCAGGGTTTAAAGGAGCCGTAAACTTTTATCATGAAATCGACAGGCTGACTTCATCCAAGGTGTGGAGCTATCTCAAGGCACCGTGGCAGGAGAATCCCGAACTCACGGCAGCATACGTCTGGGAGTAGCGGAAGCCTGATATCAGAAGCCGGAGGGCGAAGTTCTGCCCTCTGCAATTCAATGACCAAGCAAGCGTCAGAAGAGGTATATATAAATGTTATTACGTCATACTCCAAAAGAAGTGACTGAACGGAAAGGGCTGGTGATCAACCCGGCCAAGACCTGTCAGCCCATCGGAGCCATGTATGCCGCCCTCGGTATCCATGGCTGTCTCCCGCACAGTCATGGATCTCAGGGCTGCTGTGCCTACCATCGTTCCACCCTGACCCGTCACTATAAAGAGCCCATTTCAGCTGCAACCAGTTCCTTCACTGAAGGTGCATCGGTCTTTGGCGGTCAGTCCAACCTGTTACAGGCAATCAACAATATATTTTCTGTTTATGAGCCCACTGTAATAGCGGTGCACACCACCTGCCTTTCCGAGACCATTGGGGATGATATCCCCCAGATCCGGAAAAAGGCAATAATGGAGGGTAAGATTCCTGAGGGCAGTTATGTGATCGGTGCCTCAACACCGAGTTACTCGGGTTCCCATGTCACCGGTTTTTCCACCATGGTCAAATCCATGGTGGAGTTTTCAGAGAAAAGTGAAAAGAAAAACGGCAGGGTGAATATTATCCCGGGCTGGGTGGAACCGTCTGATATGGAAGAGATCAAGCGGATGGCAGCACTCACCGGCGTTGAAACTATCATGTTTCCCGACACGTCCGGTGTCTTAAATGGTCCCATGACCGGAGAGTACAAGATGTTCCCCGATGGCGGAACCACCGTGGAGGAGTTGAAATCCACAGGGGACTCCATTGGAACCCTGGCACTCGGCGAGTGGTGTTCCGCGGCAGCAGCCAGAGAGCTTGATAAGAAGTGCAAGGTGCCCTGCAAGGTACTGGACATGCCGTTCGGCCTCCAGGCGACCGACCGTTTTGTGGACGCCCTGCGCACCATTGCCGGGGTCTCGGTTTCAGATGAACTCGCCTTTGAGCGTGGTCAGCTGGTGGATCTCATCACCGATATGCACCAGTATTTTTACAAGAAAAAAGTGGCCATAGCAGGGGATCCTGATCAGGTGATCTCCATGGTGGAATTTTTGATTTCCATTGACATGTGTCCGGTTCATATCATCACCGGAACCCCGGGGAAAAAGTTTGAAAAACGCATTGCGGAGCTGACAGAAGGTCTTGATTATGAGGTGAACGTCAAGGCAAAAGGTGATCTGTTTCTTCTCCATCAGTGGATCAAGAATGAGCCGGTGGACCTGCTGATCTGCAACAGCTACGGCAAGTATATCGCACGTGATGAGGATGTACCGCTCATGCGCTGGGGATTCCCCATCCTCGACCGTCAGGGGCATCAGTATTTCCCGACTGTTGGCTATAAGGGCGGCTTGAGACTGCTTGAGACAATTCTGGGACTCCTCCTGGATCGAAAAGACCGGGATGATCCGGAGACCAGCTTTGAGCTGGTTCAGTAGGAGCGTGGAACAATGATTCCGGATTCGCCACATGGAGAGAAGATGAAGATTATCCTGCCCGTTGCCTCAAATGCCAGCCATTGTCTGGCGTCGGCACCTGAAGAAAAACTTCCCGAAGCACTGGGCGCCGATGAGGCAATGATCTGGCTGGACAGTCTTCACGGGGCGGGCAGGAAGATTGAGGCCATGGAGTTCTCCGGTCCCGGAGATGTGTTTTCCTCCTGGCCTCTTGTTCAGTCATGTCTGGAGCTGCTTCGTGACAGGATGGAAGGCAGCAGCCTGTCCGTGACAGGCCTTGGTCTCAATGTTCAGGGACTTGTAACGGATCTTCAGCGTTATAAAATTTCCACGGTGAACCTGCTGGTGGATGCGGTGACGGAAGAAACCGGGCTTGAACTCTATCGCTGGATCAGACCGGGGAGAAAAACCCTGCCCGTAAAAGAGGCGGTACAGCTGCTTCTTAAGGAGCAGCAGGCAGCGGTTACCGCCCTCAGCCGGGCCGGGATAACGGTTGTGATCCGGTTCACTGTCCGGGAGGGAGTAAACAGCCACGAAGTTTCAGAAGTTGCCCGGAAAATGGCGGCACTCGGTGCTGCCGCGATGGAGATTGACGGAGCGGAAAAATATCTGCAGGAGGTCACGCCCCATCTGGCCGCCAGTATATACTCGGTGCAGGCTGCAATGAAGCCGCCCGGTGGACCAGACTCCTGCACCGGCCATTTCGTGCCGGGGGCAACGGCATCCCGTCCCAATGTTGCTGTTGCCAGCAGCGGCGGGCTGGAGGTTGACCTGCATCTGGGCCAGGCTGACAGATTGCTGATATACGGGCCGCGTGAGGATGGACTGCCCTGTCTTCTGGAGAGTCGTAAAACGCCTCCGGCAGGGGCGGCCGATCGCTGGACCCTTCTTGCAGAAGATCTTTCTGACTGTTTCTGTCTGCTGGCATCACATGCGGGCGATGTCCCGCGGAGCCGGCTTGCTGAACATGGAGTGAAGGTGCTGCTCAGTGACGATCAGATTGAGGGAGTGGTGGACATGCTCTATGGCGGCGGGAAAAAAGGAAAGTGTAAACAGAGAAAGGAGATAAACAATGGCAACAGCTGAGCGGCAGATACTGGTCTGTCAGAGTTTTCGGGTATCCGGTGAGAAAAAGGGGATCTGTCATAAGGAGACGGATGGATTTCTGCAGTATCTGGAGGAGGAGGTGCTTGATCGCGGTCTGGATTGTCTCATCACTGCCACCACCTGTCTCAAACAGTGTGAGAAGGGCCCCATCATGGTTATCCAGCCGGAGAACTGGTGGTTTAAGGAAGTGAACAGTGAAGAGGTTATTGATGCAATCCTGGATGGCCTTGAAGATGGTGAGGCTCCGGCTGAATATCTTGTGGCATGAGCGGTATTTCAATAGAGACTGCTTCAGAAACCGACCTTGACGGAATGCTCAGGCTGTTGCAGCTGCTCTTTGCCATTGAAAAAGATTTTCATTTTGATGAGGCCGGAGGGAGGCGTGGACTTTTAATGCTCCTTGAGCAGACCGATGCCCTGCTTCTGGTGGCAAAATCTGCAGAGCGGGTCATTGGCATGTGTTCGGCTCAGCTGAACATATCAACGGCCGCCGGAGGCTATTCCCTTCTTGTGGAAGATCTGGTGGTGAGCCGGGAGCAGAGGGGCAGGGGAGTGGCAAAACGGCTGCTTGAGAGTGTGGGCAGATGGGCTGCAGCAAGAGATGTACTACGATTTCAGCTCGTTGCAGACAGGGAGAACGGGGCAGCTCTTGCCTTTTATAAAAAACGGGGCTGGCAGCTCTCAAACCTGCTGGTCCTCTATAATCATCCGGAAACACAGACAACAGGAGAGGTATGATGTTAACAGCAAAGGTGGATCTTTCGACTCCTCTGGTGGGATTTTCAGATATTAAGCAGTCCATAGAGGGCTGGGAGGATTTCCTGAATGACGGGCGCGGTTTTTTAAAAACGGCTAAGGGGGCCTACCTGAGAAGTATAGGGGTGTTTACTCCCGAAATTCTGTACAATATCATTGCCATGGCCATTGAAAAGTTTGTGATGGCGGCCCTTATGCAGCGGGGTGCACTTCCCTATAATCACACCATGGGGGATCTTGTTGAGGCAATGGAGGCTGTCTTCCCGGAAAGGATGGAAGAACTGCGGGAGCCGCTTTTAAAAATGGACAGCTTTCAGGAGATCTGTGACGTTGATTATTTCAACATCGTGGCCCCGGAAAGGGGTGAAATATCGTGGATGCTGGCCCTTGCGGCAAAGATGGAGGATCTGGCACAGGAGACAACGGGAGGTGTGGCACATGACTGACAGACCCCTCGGAGTGGTGACAGAAATAGTGGAATCTGCAGGTATCGATGTCTCCTACGCCTATGAAGATCTGGTTTTTCTGGAGCATCCCGGATTTCTGCTGCAGTTCACTGGCAGCGCTGATGAAGTGCTGATTCATATCAACAGAGACATGAAAGAGGATACCCTTGCTGAGATGCTGTCCCGTCTTCAGCAGGAGGCAAAAGAGCACTCCATGGTATTTAAGACCGGGAATATTTTCAGAATCAGGCAGGCGGAAGAGGAAACTGTGGAGTTGGAATTCTTATCAAGTTTTGAACCTAATTAGAGAGGAAAAAATGGCTAAAAAAGATGTGGAAGCGTTGTTGATTGCAGGTGGTGAAGATAAACATGTGCGCGCCCTTTATGATGTCCCCGGTTCCGAAGAGGAGTTTGTGGCTCTGGCAGCAGAAAACGGCTATGATTTCACTGCAGAAGAGCTGACAAGCGTCCTGCGTGAATCCGGTGATGTCTTTGAAAAGAACGGAAATCCCCCCAAGCGCTCCATCTGGTGGGCATAGAAAAGACCGGCTGTGTGGGGAGGAGAACGGCCACCCCGTACAGCTTTTTTTAATCAGATTCTGTATTGATGCTTCAGGTGCTGTCTGCGGGAAGAGTGGATTCGCCGGGAAAACTCTGCTAGGGTAGGATAAGTGATGCGTCACATATCTTTTCTCCTGAAGAGGAACCCATTAGCAGCCTGAGCCATGTCCCATACAGCCAGCACCACCCCAAAAAGAAAAATTTTCAGTATCTTTGCCTGTGGACTGCTGTCCCTGGCCGTGTTCCTTGGATATCATCATACCCTGCAGAGTCCCTTTCTCCTCGACGATGGCCCGAACATTGTCAAAAATCCCTATATTCAGATTCAGGATCTGAGTTTTGATTCCCTTCAAAAGGTTTTTTCGCCGGAACAGCCTTCGGCCAGACGCCCTGTTGCCAGCCTCAGTTTTGCCTTGAATTACCTCTATTCCGGCTATGATCCGGCTGGATTTCATGGTGTCAATATTTTCATACATATTCTGACGGCCTTCACCGTCCTGCAGCTCTTTCTGTTTTATTTTTCCCGGACTTCGCGAACTGCAGCCGAGGGTATGGGGCTGGCTCTTGCTGCAGCCCTGCTCTGGACACTAAACCCGTTGCAGACCAGTGCCGTCACCTATATTGTGCAGCGCATGACCATCCTCTGTACCCTGTTCTTTTCAGCTTCACTGCTGGCATATATCAGGGCAAGACAGCTGCAGAGTGCGCCGGGTAGCGGGGATGGCAGAAATTTCAAGGCAGGAGGTCTGTTTCTGCTGGCTTTTTTTCTCTGGCTGCTCGCCATGAAGACCAAGGAAATTGCCGCAATCATGCCCGTTATTCTGCTGCTCCATGAACTCTTTTTCTTCAGGACCCGTTCTCGGAATTCGGTTGAAAAGTACAAGTATCTTCTCATTGGCTTCGGGGCCATGCTGCTGTTTCTGGGCTACCAGGTTTTTTCGGACCCG
>JAMOMO010000122.1 GCA_027067035.1 Desulfobulbaceae bacterium | reverse complement strand
GGCAGCGGAGTGGGAGCGAACCTCTCCCTCAATGGTAATCAGGTCCGGGACAATATTTGTCGCCACACCACCATGGATGAGACCGAAGTTGGCCGTGGACTGCTCATCAAGTCGGCCAAGACGAAGGTCGGCAATGGCCCGTGCCGCAAGACACAGCGCCGACACCCCCTGTTCCGGATTCAGACCCGCGTGTGCTGCTATTCCGTGGACCATGATCTTCAGACGATTTGCCGCGGGAGCTCCAATAATAACCTTGTCTATTCCCGTTGAATCCAGGGCATAGCCGCCCGTTGCCCGAACAAGACCATGGTCCAGATGTTTGGCACCAAGCAGACCGATCTCCTCACAGGTGGTGAGCAGGATCTCAATGGGCCCGTGATCCGGACGATCCTCTCCAAGAACTCTGATCATCTCAATAAGCGCAGCAATGCCCGACTTATCGTCACCGCCAAGGATGGTATCTCCGCAGCTGCTGAACAGGTCACCGGCCCGCATCACCTCCACACCACAGCCCGGCTCCACCGTGTCCATATGGCAGGCAAAGAAAATCGCCTCTTTTCTGCTGTTTCCCGGAAAACGAACAACGAGATTGCCGCAGTCAGACCCGGTCTTTGCGGCGGAATTATCCTCCACAACCGATTCAGCACCAAGCTCAGTGAACAGCTGGCGCAAATACTCAGCAAGCTGTCCTTCACGGCGTGAAGGACTGTCAATCTCACAGAGCGTGATAAACGTTCTGGCCAGCCGCTCTCTGTCTATGGAATAACTCACCATCTACTGAATCCTCTTCTGTTCCAGAAGGACAACTGCGTGGCAGCTGATGCCTTCCATTCTCCCGGTAAATCCCATCTTTTCCGTGGTGGTCGCCTTCACATTGATCCGCTCCACTCCCACACCACAGGCAGCTGCCAGGAGCGTTTTCATCTCAGCTGTAAAGGGGGCCAGTTTCGGACTTTGACAGATCACGGTAATATCCGCATTTGATACCAGCAACCCCCGCTTAGCAGCCATTGCCACAACGTCCTCAAGCAGGCTGATGGAGTAGATGCCTGCAAAGCTCTTATCAGAATCGGGAAAATGAGCACCGATATCGCCAAGTCCAAGCCCGCCAAGAATCGCATCACAGAGTGCATGGGTCAAGACATCGGCATCAGAATGCCCTGCAAGGCCCATCTCAAAGGGGATCTTCACTCCGCCAAGGACCAGATCCCGGTCAGGGGCAAAGCAATGGGCATCATAGCCATGCCCGATCCGCACTGAAGCAGGGCCGGCAGAATCACTCTTTTCCATAATTTTTTCCGCAATGAGCAGATCATCCGGTCTGGTAATTTTAATATTTGTTTCAGACCCTTCCACCAGATGGACAGTCACTCCTGCAAGCTCAAGCAGCGAGGCCTCATCGGTCACATCACGCTCCCCTGCGGCCTGATATGCATCACGCAGGACACTCACCACAGCAGCCTGCGGGGTCTGGGCCTGCCAGAGATTTTCCCTGTCAACGGTGCCCAGAACAGAACCGTCTGCCCCTGCCCTTTTCAGGGTATCCTTTACAGGCACAGCGGCAATGGCTGCTCCGTGACTGGCAGCAGCAGTACAACAGCGCACAATCAGCTCTTCAGTGACCAGCGGCCGGGCACCGTCATGGACAAGAACAATTTCCACATCCTGCCCCAGGGCATCAAGACCCGCCTTCACCGAATCCTGGCGCCGCCTGCCACCGGAGACAACTTTCAGACCGTGAGAGAGGAGACCATACTCCTTAAAGAGAGAAATGGTGCTCTCAAGTCTCTCCCCGGGCACAACCACAACAACCATATCCACGCAGGATGCAGCCGTAAAGGCACGGACGCTATGAATAAGAATGGGAACACCGCAGAGATGATGATACTGCTTGGGATGATCCAGCCCCATTCTGCTTCCGCTGCCTGCAGCAGGAATTATGGCAGCTGTTAAGGACATGGAAACACTCAATGGAGAAGTCGCCGGCGGCTGTCAGGGAGTATGGATAAAAAAGAGAGTGGGCTATAAGCCGAATTCTGTACAGTCATGATCATTTCACTGGGATGCCGGTCACCCGGCACCTCTTGCAACCTACCCGAAGACTTCAGGCGGGCAGCCTGTGGGGCGTCTTCCTATTTGGTCTTGCTCCGGATGGGGTTTACCCTGCCCCGCATGTCACCATACGGGCGGTGAGCTCTTACCTCGCCATTTCAACCTTACCGTATCGAAATACGGCGGTGTATTTTCTGTGGCACTTTCCGCCGGTCACCCGGCGTTCGCGTTACGAACCATCCTGCCCTGTGGAGTTCGGACTTTCCTCTCGGGTCTTCTGACCCGAGCGATCATGCACCCACTCTCACTCTTTATAGTAGCGATAATCTGCTCAAAACAAAACTATTTTTTCTTTTTAGCCGCTTTCTTTTTTTCCTTCTTTGGCTCTTCAACCTCTTCCGGAGGCTCATGATACATAATACGCTGGCAGGTGGGGCAGTCAAAATGCTGATCACCACGAAGCAGGAGATTATACTGCTGTGGCGGAATGGCCATAAAGCAGCCCTGGCAGACGCCGGCAAGCACATTTACCACCCCGAGACCATTGCGGTGTTTACGGAGATTGTCATATTTTTTAAGGAGTTGTGCCTTCAACTTCTTGGCCTGGGCATTCCGTTTCTTTTCCTGGGTCTTTTTCTTTTTGTTGATGGCAGCGATAGCTTTTTTGACCTTCTCAGTCTCTTCCTGAAGCAGCTCTGTCTCACCTTTAAAGAGATTTTTATTTTCCTCAATCTCCGCCGTCAGCTGCTCCACCTCTTCCATGATGGCCACAACCTTCTCTTCCTTTTCTTTTACACCTTTTTTGCCATCCTCAATCTCTTTGAGCAGGGCAGTCTGCTCACGACCGGTCTGGACCTGCATCATCTTGGACTGACGATCCTTCACATGGACCATCTCGTCGGCGATCTCCACTTCCAGAGTGCGTCTCTCTTTCTCAAGATTTTCTATTCTCCCGGTAAGCTCCTCAATGGTGGACTCCCGATCGGCAAGTTCACCACTCTTTGCATCGAGTGCGTCCTGCTCTTCCTGGATTTCCGAGTCGATGCTGTCA
>JAMOMO010000121.1 GCA_027067035.1 Desulfobulbaceae bacterium | reverse complement strand
TTTATCGCTTTCAAGGTCTTTTAAAATGTAGCGGACGGTGAGCAGTACTTTTACCTCAGTGGCATCATTCCCTGCGCCATAGGAAAGACTTGGCAGATCAATGGAGATGATTTCACCGGCCAGAATAAGGTGAGCGCCCTTTTTTTGTTTGGTAACCTGAATTCTGCCAGACTTCTGATACCAGCTGGTCAACGACTGATATATCTTGGCATCAAGTAAGAGATCATTGGTTCTGTTGTGCCAGGTAGTTATGTACAGAGAACGGTTTGGACCTGTGTAGACGTATGGATTGTGGTATCCACAGGAGGACAGAATAAACCCCAAAACAATTACACAGGAGATCAGACAGGTTTTTATTTTCAATTTTTCGCTCCGCAAATGATAAACAAAATCAAATAACCTTATATTTGAGGAAGATGTTAGCCTCAAATAACAATATTAACAAGTTTCTTCTTTACAACAATAACTTTTTTGATACTTTTGCCGGCAATAAATTTCTGGACATTCTCGTCCTGCAGTGCCAGCCCTTCAAGGGCCGCATTGTCAATATCAGGGGCAACCTGCAGCCGTGACCGAACCTTTCCCCTGACCTGGACAACTATTGTCAGCATATCTTCTTTTGCAGCTTCTTCATCCCACGATGGCCAGCTCTCATCATCGATGGAGGAACCCTTATGGATGGAAGACCAGAGTTCTGCACAGAAATGGGGAACCATGGGGCAGAGCAGGAGGAGGATGGTGTTGACTGCCTCAGAGACCACCGGCGCTCCCGGAGGAGTCTTGTCACTGTTGCCCGTGAGGGCGGAAAGGGTATTGAAAAGCTCCATAACAGCACTGATGGCAGTGTTGAAATGAAAATTATGTTCAATATTTCCTGTAACCTTCTTGATTGTCTGATGTGTTTTTCTGTGCAGTTCCCTTTCGGTTGGACTTAAAGGGTCCCCGACACCCTCAGTACCACTGATTATGCTCTCCCTGTTATTCTGCACAAAACGAAAAATCCGGTTGAGAAAGCGGAAACAGCCTTCAACACCTTTTGAGTTCCATTCAAGGTCTTTTTCCGGCGGGGCTGCAAACAGGGAAAACAGCCGGGTGGTATCCGCACCGTATTCATTGATAAGGTCACTGGGATCAACCACATTCCCTTTTGATTTTGACATCTTTGAACCATCTTTTATCACCATCCCCTGGGTGAGGAGATTGGTGAAGGGCTCATCGATATCCAGGTAGCCGAGGTCCCGAAGTACCTTTGTGAAGAAACGGGAGTAGAGCAGGTGCAGGATTGCATGCTCAACCCCGCCTATGTACTGATCCACCGGGAGCCAGTGTGATGCCTCTTTTCTGTCCAGCGGTGCTTCGGTAAAGCGAGGGCTGGAGTACCTTGCAAAATACCATGATGATTCAACAAAGGTATCCATGGTATCGGTTTCTCTCTTTGCCGTGCCGCCACACTGAGGACACTGGGTCTCGTAAAATTGAGGCCGCTGGTGCAGGGGGGCGCAGTCACTCTGCTGGGATTCACGGTCTTCAGGGAGGGTCACCGGCAGCTGATCCACGGGAACAGGCTGAGTACCGCATGTATCACAGTTTATCATGGGGATCGGAGCCCCCCAGTAACGCTGTCTGGATATTCCCCAGTCGCGAAGCCGGTAGGTTATATGGGAATCTCCAAAACCCTTTGTCCTGGCAAATTCGATTATCTTTTCTTTGGCAGCTTCGGAGTCTGTACCACTGAAGTCGCCGGAGTCGGCAAGAATACCGGGAAGGGTGGAGGCTTCCTCCATGGAGTTTCCGTCAAGTTCACAATCGGCAGGGATGACAACCGGCTTTACGGGAAGCTGATACTTTCTGGCAAACTCAAAGTCGCGTTGATCATGGGCGGGAACCGCCATAACAGCACCTGTTCCATATGCCATGAGGACAAAATTGGCCACAAATATGGGAACCCTGTCACCATTAAAGGGGTTGATACAGTGGCACCCGGTATCAATACCCTCTTTTTCAATCACGTCCTGATTGGACTGCTGCTGTTTCTCCCGGATTATTTTTTTACAGAACTCCTGGATTTCATCTTTTCTCGGATTGTCTTTGAGCAGGGTTTTCAGAAGCGGGTGTTCAGGAGCTATGGACATGAAGGTGACCCCGAAAATGGTATCGGGTCTGGTGGTGAAAATGGAGAGCTTCTCCTCTTTGCTGAACCCTTCAACTTCAAAGTCACACTGAAGCCCTGTGGATTTTCCTATCCAGTTGCGCTGCATGGTGACCACCTTGTCGGGCCAGCCGCCGAGTTTATCAAGATCATCAAGCAGCTCTTCGGCGTAATCAGTGATCTTGAAAAACCAGCCGTTCATCTCACGTGCTTCAACCAGCTGGTCACATCGCCAGCAGGCACCTTCAATGACCTGTTCATTGGCAAGAACAGTATGGCAGGTCTCACACCAGTTAACGGTGGTTGTCTTCTGATACACCAGTCCCTTTTCATACATCTCAAGAAAAATCTGCTGTTCCCATTTGTAATATTTGGGATTGCAGGTGGCTATCTCACGATCCCAGTCATAGGACAGTCCAAGCTGCCTCAACTGCTTGCGCATATAGTCGATGTTGTCATAGGTCCAGCGTGCCGGGTGGGTATTGTTTTTGATTGCGGCATTCTCTGCAGGTAGACCGAAGGAGTCCCAGCCCATGGGGTGCAGCACGTTATAGCCCCTGAAACGCTTATACCTGGCAACGACATCACCAATGGAATAGTTGCGCACATGCCCCATATGAATACGGCCGGACGGGTAGGGGAACATCTCTAAAACGTAATATTTTTCTTTGTCACTGTCCATGGCAACGCGGTAACTTGCATTGCTGATCCAGTGATCCTGCCATCTGTTTTCAATGGCCTTGAAGTCATAGAGCATCTCTTGTTGTTCATGTGCAGACATGGGGGGCAGCCTCATACGGTAGTACTTGGATAATGTGTTGTGAATAAAAAGATTGCGAAAGGTTTCACTGCTGTTCCAACCGGTATTTTCCTGGTATCAGAAACCTGCCGGAGGGCAGCTGACAGGAGCAGGAAACAGAGCCTATTGTTCAGTCTGAAAGGCTTCGGGTTCGTCGTAGCCACTGAGGT
>JAMOMO010000120.1 GCA_027067035.1 Desulfobulbaceae bacterium | reverse complement strand
CTGCAATCGGACGGGAGGACGTCCCGCCGTTTGGCACAAAACAGAAGCTCCTGCCGTCTTTTTGCAACAGTGCTGACTGGGGAATCATTGTGCCGTTTCCATGATAAATGACCAGGCGAACCGGGAGACGTTCTCCGGAATTACGCATGGTTTTCACATCTGCTCTGTATTCATCCAGTCCCTTGAAGGTATGGTTCAACGCCAGCAGAGGGTAGTACTGCTCTTCGAAGAATACTTTTCTGGGATGTATGTCATCGGCGGAACGAATGAGCAGGTACTTGCCACTGTCTGCCTGAATGGAGAGTAAAGCCTTGCCCGGCATGGCTATAACCCCGACGTTTGCAGAAGTGGAGCTGACCATGCCGTCTATGGGCGAGGTTATGACTGCATAACTGAGAAGGTTGCTAACCTCTTTCTGGTTCTGTTCCAGGATTCCTTTTTGAGAGCTGAGCCCTTTTAAGCCTGCCCGGAGTGAGGCGATTTTACTTTTTTCAGCATCAAATTCCTCCACGGACGCCCCCCTGGCATCCAGTAGAGTCCGGGTACGCTTATGGCTGGCCAGGGCAGTATCCAGAGCAACCTGGCGGGCTGAGATTTCGGCATCAAGAGAGAAAATCTGCAGGGCAATGGCTTCTTTTTTTGCGAGAAGTTCTTCATGATCCAGGGTGACCACGACCTGTCCTTTTTTTACCTTGTCTCCGCTTTTTACCATGCTGGTGATCCTGGATGAAAGCTTGGATGCAAGGACAACGTCCTGATCGCTCCGGACTTCCGCCAGGGCCGGCAGGGTGAGGACAATATCACTTTTCCGTGGCGTGGTCATTGACACCACCTGAGGGTAAATTTTCATGGATGGAATGTTCGCCATGGCCTTTTTTTTGCTTTTGACCAGCATTACTCCACCGCCGATCAGCAGTACACCGATAAGAATCCAGATAATTTTTTTCATGTGTCTTGTCTCTCGTAATCACAGCAAGTTTCCGGCCTGCTGCTTCTGTTATTGAATGAGCTGCTGTAAATTGTTGCCATACAGCACTGCCAGGGCACTGAAGGTTTCCCACCACTGGGCCTTTGTCAGATAAAGTTTTGCTTCCGCCGATAAGACTTTTTCTTCGTACCGCAGGTACTCTTCCTGATTCATTCGTCTGCTTGCGTAGGAAATTTTTGCAACATCCAGTAACCTGCGTTCGTGCTCCACACTCTTGGCAGCCAGGTCTCTGGAGTTGTCCAGCAGTTTGAGCGTCTCCTGAAGACTTCTGGCGCGGGCCTGGAGCTGAATTTCTGTTTTGCCGAGCCTGGCCTTCTCTTTGTGCAGTTCTATTTCTGCCTGCTCAATGGCAGTGTATGCAGGTTTGTTAAACAGTGGCATCTGGAGAGTCAGGCCATAGAAGCCGTATTCATCGCCAACATTGTCACCGGTGTTATAGCCCTCTCCGTAGTAATGGTACCACTTGGCACTGGCAAGGATACGGGGATAGAGTTTGTCTCTGGCGGCTTGAACGCCGTATTCTCCTGCCTTCATACGTTCTTGCAGGGGTTTCAGAGCATAAAGTTCACCAGCATTGATTTCACCGACCTGCTGGAGGGGGAGTGGCTGCTTTAAATGAATGGAGGTCAATGCCTCTATGGTCTTCTGCAGTTCTATTTCCTGACGGCGGGTCTCATTGAAAGTCAGATCGATCAGAGTGATGGCTTCATCCATGCGTATCTTTTCTGTCTCGGGAATTCTGCCATTCTCAACTTTCAGGATGACATCACCTCTTGTTTTTTCAAGGGAGGCCTTGCGTGCTGTGAGGGATTTTCTAAGAGAATTCATGTGAATAAGATGGGCGTCTGCCGTGACCAGTACGGCCTGATGTTCCAATAAATTCAGTCGTGTTCTGGCCCTGGCACTGTTGAGCAGGCGTTCTGTCTGTTTGCCCTGGGAAAACAGTTCTTTAACAAAGACCGGAAAAGAGAGTTCAGCTCCGATCCTGCGGAGAGTTTCACTGAACGGGAGGGCTTCGTTGTTTGCGAGGAGAGCTGCCGACTCTGTAGGAAGCACTGGCCGCCAATTGGTCGGAGAATTGAATCGCTGGTAGCCGAGTTCACCGCTGATCGAAGGGTAGAATCTGTCGTAAACACTCTGTTGCCTGAGTTCACTGGCCCTTGTCTGGAGCATGTCGAGTTCGGTTACAGGATGATCGTGCAGGGCGGAAAAGAGATCCTCCATGGTTATTGCATCTGCTGTGGGTGTCCAGCAGAGTATAACGAGGCAAAGAAAGGTCAAATGCTTCATGCCGCCTCCTTTTTGAGTTGTTTTATTTCTTCCATACTGATTTTTTCAGGGAGCTGAAGAGAGAGACTGTCCAGTGTTTTCAGGAGTTGATTGGCCATCTCATCACCTGGGGCAATGGTATAAAAGGCTTTGGTTCCTTCCCGGTCCACATCAAGGAAAAGGGCATCTTTCAATATTTTCAGATGTCGAGACAGTCTCGGCTGACCCATGTCAAAAGAGTGTTGTAACTCACAGACACAACTCCTGCCGTGCTGTTGCAGAAATTTGATAATCCGGATACGGGTCGGATCGTTAAGAGCTGATATGAGGCGAAGAAAATTATCCATAATTCCAATTCTATTTAATTATATATATATCAGGATATATTGATGTATATGAAAAAAGCTGTTTAAAAATGGATACATATGAAGGAATTTCGATATTCATCATTGTGTTCCCCTGACCAGGTTTTGCAGCGCTGTGCATTGGGTCGGTTTCGGCACCTTTTCCCTCTGGAAGAGGCAGAATGCACCTTTGTCCATCAGGTAAACTGCGATAACGTTACTTGATCCGGGTTTGTGTAACTCGAATACTCCTTCAGGCAGGATTGTACATGTATGTTATTCGCATATTGCCATTATAGGATATGATTAAATCTTCTCGTTTCTTTTGTCAAATGTTTTCTGGCAATGGTAAATGTCCGGGGTACTCTGTGACTCTGTTGTTAAGTGTTTGTTATACCCGTTGCCGGAGTATCGTCATGGAGTAAGGGGTTGTTAAAATCTCTGTGCGGGTCGCCTGCCGCAGGCAAGGGTGTATCCAGCAACGAATTTTTGGGGAGTATGATTCATAAAACCCGCCTGCCG
>JAMOMO010000119.1 GCA_027067035.1 Desulfobulbaceae bacterium | reverse complement strand
AGTTGATTCCACAATAAAAGCTGTGGAGAAACAGGATGTTGTCTGTTGGGCGGCTTAAAAAGATCGTGCAGGACACGCCGATCAAACAGGTTTAATTGTAAAACTCGTAAAATTTGCTGCATGGAGATACCCAATTTGGCTTTAAAATTGAGGTACGCTATCAGCAGATAGACACATAAAGTAATCCAGACCTGGGTGAGTACTGCATTTTTCGATGTACCCAGGAATGTTTTGATTTTGAGATTTTGTTTGATCCATTTGAAGAATTGCTCGATTTTCCACCGTTCTTTATAAATTTCTGTTATTTCAGCGGCTTTTAGGTGGTGAGCATTGGTGACAAATCTGTATTCATGGCCAGTCTCCAGGTCAGTGAAGGCCACAAGACGAAGTGGATCTTTTATGCCTTTGAGCCGGATTTGCTGATCGTTGGTGACACCTGGACTTTTACGCCCAGCTCGTTTGAAGAGATATTCAACGTCAGCATTACTTTTTAAACGGGTAACGAAAAAGATCCCGTCTTTCATAAGGGAGGAATACCAGCCATAATCTGTGAACCCCCTGTCAAAAACAGCAAATGAGCCTTTAGGGAGTTGCAGTATTTCTTTTGCCCAGTTGATTTCATGAACTTTGCCGTCGGTCATATCCATAAAGGTAGGGAGATAACCATCGGCATCTATACCCATATGGAGTTTGATGGCTCCTTTTCTTTTGCGAAATTGAGCCCAGGGAAAAACAGAAAGACAAAGATCAATGGTTGTTGTGTCAAGCAGGTATAGCTTGTTTTTAAAAGAGAATTTATGACCAGGTGTCACTGATTGACACTTTTTAAGAAGATTTAAAAAGACGGTTTTATAAAGAGATGCTGGCTGGTTCTCGTTCACTCTTGCTAGTGTCGCCCTTGAGGTTGGTTTCATACCGAGATGATAGAGACGATGTTGCTGTGCCTTCAAATTATCAGTGATATCACGAAGGCTTTTTCTACCGGAAAGTTGTCCTATCAGCATTGCCATGAACTGGCTCCAACGGTTGTAGGATCTGAATTTTTGACCTGAATGATGGATCTTGGCATGGTAGTCGAAATCATGTCTATCAATAAGTGAAGTAATTTGACTAAGAATTGTGTTACAATGCGCCATGGCTCGGACCTCCTTGTATTTAATGGCTTTTTGGTGAAATTCATTATAACACATGGAGCTCTCCGAGCCTCTTTTTATTGATCAACTATGAGACAGCACTGATTTGCACCATATTCTTTTAACGGGATGACTGATGAAGAGGCTAAAGAATGGGGAAATCTTAAGAACGATCATAAATATATAATTGATATGGTATTTGGCACTCCAGCAACAGAAAAAGACCAAACAGCCTTATACAAAAAAATTATAAATGAAATTAAACACGGTTGTTATCCGAATAAATCTCGATAGCTAAAAAATCGACTCTAAACTTCAGATCAAAATCTACCTAATGATGATATGAAATATATAAATTTGCTGTTATTTGTTGTTGTCTTGTGTGTTCTGTCAATGAATTCATCCTGTTATGCCAAGGAGGATTTACCCTTCAAAGAAGGACAGGTATGGAATGGTACTTATTATAACGATTATAACAGATCAAAATTCAAATTAATTATCAGAAAAGTCGACGGGGAAACAGTTCATGCCATCTTTGCCTATGAAGTTTCACAGGGGGATATAAGAGGGAAGGGTAAGGATCGTCCGAAGGACTATAGCTTTTTGTTGAGCACTTTAGCTGGTGAGTTTGAAAACAGTACCAACAATGACATTCAGTTGATGACAAACGCTTTCTTTATTAATCTTGTGCCTAATGTCGCAGCAGCTACCCCCCCGAACCTCATAGGTTCTTTTGGCAGTGACAGGAATATTTACACCGGCATAACATCATATAAGTTTGGCAATCCTCTACTTGGAAAATATAAGTTTTCAGCAAAACTATCAGGAACCATAGATGATTTCCCTAAACTTAATGGAGTCATTAAAAATGCCATTGAGAATTTTGACTATAAAAAGCACTCTCCTATTGAATATGCTAAACAAAAAATAGAAAGATGGAAACGGATTAAATCAACTCAAAAAGAAGTTATCCAGGTTTTGCAGAAATATCCTGTAAAACCTCCACTTGAAAAATGTATAAATGAAAAAATATCATCAGAAGGAATATATTTGTCATATTTTGATGTCGATAAATGCCGTGCCGAGTTTAATAGAAAATTAAAGATTATACGAGAGAACATAGATGATCTTGATGAAATATATGAATTCCAATCATTGCATGATACTGATCTAATTTCTAAAGTTCTTGATGCAATTAATAATCCAGAGATAAATGAAGATGAACAAAAAATAAAAGATATTATTTCTGATAACGTAAGTATTACGAGAAGAAATCTTAAGGAACTTGCTTCCAGTAAAAAGGCTGTTTTTATTGGACTGGACATATCGAAACAACTATCCAGAGGAGACGTCAAGAAAGCTTTTGAAAAGCATGGTGCAATTTTAGAAGAAAGCACCAAAAGAACCGATGTATATAATTTCGGTGAAACCGAGCCGTTCAGAAATGTCAAAGCCGTCTGTTTTTTTACTAAAAAAAAGCTGCTTCGTAAACAAGAATTGATTGAGATTACATTAAGCTATCCCAGGTACCAGGTTGTATTCTCATACAAGCAGGAAACTATAGATTTGTTCACTCTTACCAAAGAACAAATCGACAAGCGCAATGCTGAATTGAAATCTAGGCTCGATAGAAGACATTCAGTTTTCAATGAATTAATTCGCAATTACGGAAGTTATCATGAGAAGAATATCTTTGACAATCAATCAGTTGACACTTCTCAGCAAGATTTTGAGATCCTGAAAAATTTTGCGGTCGTAATAAGCGGATTAGGTGCGGCTCGTTACAACTACCGCAATGGATATATCCCATACCCCGCAAAAACAAATGGATCTATCTCTAATGCTACAGTGGAACTTCTCGATAATGCACGAGATAAAGCAAAGAAAACTCAACAGGTAGAAATTTACCAATGGACAGTTGACCACGGAAAAACAGCAATAATATTTTTGAATAAGGGACAAACAGATCGCTCTCTAGCCAAAGCATATCCAGACTGCTTTTATTCTGTCACCTACAGAAATATAGAATCTTTCAATAAATCAAAAGGCACGATGGGAAAGTGACAGAAATGAGGAGTCATACATAAATCCCTGGCCGGGACTATACGAAACTTTTCGATTTATACTTGATCTGTTATGGGAGGACACTGTTTCAATATTTTAAGAGAAGATATGCTGCGGGTTCCATTTTTCTCAGCCTGAAAGAAGGAAAGGGGATATTAAAAGCTGCAGATGGGAGAAATTTCACCTTCTGGTTTCGAGAGAGGTTGAAGAAAGTATAGTTTCCTGTGGAATGGAAATGGTACTCTTCTCAAGAGTTGTTTTCAGGTGTCACTCAAAGGACATATGCTTGGGATTTGTCGCGAGGAAAATTGCCATACCGGCAGATAAACACTCTCGGTTTTGTGTCCTTTTTTTATCACCTCAATGTTAAAATTTATCGGAACAATCTGAATTTTGTTTTTCGGTGTACTTCCAAATTATCCTGTTTTGGCCAAAAAAGTGTATCATGCGGTTTAAATATCCCACGCCCAGACAAGGTTTCCATGTGCCCTGGAAAATTGTTATCCTGTCGAACAGCTGGAGATATTAATACCTCATAGTCTTCCCCCACTCCCATCAGCCCTTCATCAAATGACCAGTGACATAGTCGGCATAAGGCCATGCCGTTTTGTGGGTTGTCATTGTGACTCTCGTTCCAGGGGATAATATGTGCTGCCTCGACAATAGTATGCCCTTCCGGGGTTAACATGCGGATCCCGCACAGGGAACAGCGATGTTCGTATAGTTTGACAATTGCTTTTCGAAATCCCTGGTCCCGGATTTTGTTCTTGATTCTCTTCTTTGTAACATCCTTCGTAAGAATAAATTGATTTGCTGGTTCAGCTGTTGATAATAATTCAGCGCTGTATTGAGTGGCGTTTTGATTGATAACTCCCTGTTCAAAAACAATCGGTTGAATTTCTGGGGAGAAGAAGGTCGTGATCAGGACTGATTGCAGTTTTCTACGGGACTTTTCGTTGATCATGATTGAAAAAAGATCATCATCAAATTTGCCTCCGTGATACAATTCACGGAGACGCTTGACAGAACTGATATTTCGTCCCTTTACATGCTGAACATTGGGTTGAGTGATAAGGTGCCAGAAACCCGCACTTGCAAGGTGGTAAAATGGATATGACATGCTTCCGGATGTGCCGATAGGCATCACTCTGGTCCAGTAGCCTGCAAATGTCTCAGCGAGTTCAAATGATGGTTCTATGAAATTTTTATTAATTGATCCCGTGGCAATGAGATCAAGGATAGACAAGAGAAGAAAAGGCTTATGGGGCGCACGATTACACGTATGGGATAACCATCTTTTTTGATTCTTGTCTGTCCGCAGGGAAGAAAATAATCGTGTATAATCATCCAGGCTGCTATTCATTTAACTTACTTCCTTTTTTCGCAACAGGTAACGGAACCATATTTCGCCTGGGCGGATTGCTGATTTGTTTTGTGAAAAAGTAAGTATTGAAATCTCCAAAATTTCCATGCGTTCAGGGTAGTAGCATTCCTGGAGACACCGGGGCGACTGTGCTGTCCATCAAACACTCTCAAAACGATTCGCTTCCACATTCTTTCGGCTCACTGCAGGATCAAAGACTCTGCCGTTCATGGCCACATAGATTCCTGATGGCAGGAGCTGGACGGAGGCAACGGCGAAGCCCACATTGAAAAAGGCATCGCTTACCCTGAGACGGGCAGGCTGCATGGATCCTGTCAGGACAACGGTTTTGTTGTGGATATCGGAGAGGCATCTGGCTGTCTCTATCATGGTGTCGGTACCGTGGGTGATGAGAATGTGGCGGCAGGGTGCTGCTGCCACTGCGTCGTGGATCAGGATGCGGTCCTCATCGGTCATTTCCAGACTGTCTTTCCGCAGCAGTGAGGTGACGCTGTAGGGAAAGCTCACATTGGCCTCCATCAGAAGTGCATCTATTTCCGGGTCACCAATCTGATAATCATTTTTTGCATCAAAATAGATTTTATCGATGGTACCGCCGGTGGTGAAAATCTGTAGATTCATCTCGTGTGATGTCCCCTGTTGTGCGTATTGTGCTGATTGATTGTTACTTGTCTGTACATAACAGGATCATTCTATGGAGTCAATCCATCGGAAAATTGCTCCCGGTCACTCCTTGGCCTGCCCATCTTCTTTCCGGTTCAGCAGTGTCAGGAGCTTTTCCATGTCTTTCACAGGAAAGAGCACAGCCTTTTCGGTCTCTCCGTAAGAGAGCAGGTTTGCCTGGTTGTACTTTATAAGCAGGCCATCCCCGCTGTACCCGGGAATCACGATCTTCAGGTAATCATGATGGCGGGTATGGGGGAAGGGCAGATTCCACAGTGAACAGCTGTAATGTACTCTTTCACAGGAGATAATGGAATCCGGGGCAATTGAGATTCCGTCGCGATGTCCTCCAGTAATGAAGCGCAGATGGAGGTGGTCGCGTTGGTAAAAAATCCGTGTCAGGGCCGAAACTTTCAGCAGCAGAAAGGGGATACCGAAAAAGAGGATCTGCAAACGCCAGGGGGGGAGAAATAATATGAGCGGGCCATTCACTGCATACATCAGAAAGAACCAGCAACACTCTCCAATGAAGAGTGCGGCAATAAGACTGGGCAGAACCGGGAGCCGGAATTGTTCATCAAAAAGCTTTTTTGCAAAGAGGGCCATGGCAAATGATGAGGCAGGTTTTGTGTGCGTATGGTAAATCTCAGTTTTCGGATAATAGGAGTATGCTGTATAGAATATCAGAAAGACTGCACAAAACAAACACCATTTGTTCCCATATGGCTGAAAGGTGGTTTTTATGGAAAGAGAGCAGCAGATCAGAGCAGGATGGCTTATTGACGGGAGTGGTGCTGCCATACGAAAAAACCTGCTCCTCACGCTGAAAGGCCCGGTCATCCATGGCATTGAAGATTTTACAGAGAGTGGGTGTCATCCTGATGTGCCCTTCATCGATCTCTCTGACTGCTGTATTCTGCCACCCCTTGTTGACTGTCATGTTCATATCACCCTGTCCGGTTCCATGGATCCTCATCTGAGACGGAAGCAGTCTGGTGCCGATTATGGCGCGATCCGGCATCGTATTTCCCGGAATATCAGCACTTACCTCGCCCATGGTATTCTGGCAGTGCGTGATGCCGGCGATTGTCATGGCCATGGCCTGCGTTTTAAGGAGGAAAAAGCTTATAGGAACGAACTTCCGGTAATCGTGAAGCATTCCGGAAGCGGCTGGCATCGTAAAGGCCGGTACGGTCGGATGATTGCACGCTGTCCGCGGGAGGGTGAGAGCCTTGCTGCAGCATTTTGCAGGGAAGATGAACACAATACGGATCATGTCAAAATCATTCAGTCGGGGATCAACAGTCTCACTGATTACGGCAGGGAGACAGCGGAGCAGTTTTGTTTGGAAGAACTGGCAGAACTTGTGAAAACTGCACAGCGGCGCGGTCTGAAGGTGATGGCCCATGCCAATGGGGCGCATCCCGTACGGACAGCCATTGTTGCCGGATGCGATTCCATTGAGCATGGATTTTTTATGGGGGAGGAGAACCTCCGTCGAATGGCCGGAGAGGGAACGGTGTGGGTCCCCACCATATGTACCATGAGGGCCATGGGAAGGGCCACACGTTCTGATCTGCCGGGAAGTGATCCGGAGGTGCTTGAGAAAACCCTGCAGCAGCAACTCCGGCAGCTCGGTTTTGCAAAAAGTGCAGGACTAAAGGTTGCCATGGGAACAGATGCGGGAAGCTGGGGGGTTGACCATGGTGTTTCTCTGGCCAGTGAAATACAGCTCTTCATGGAGGCGGGCTATTCCCTGCCGCAGGCCCTGCGGTGTGCCTCTGTTTCCGGTGCAGAACTGCTTGGTGTGGAACAGCATATTGCAGAGCTGAGAGCTGGCGGACCGGCAACGTTTATTGCGGTTAATGCGTCACCTGCAATGCTTGCCTTAAGGCTTGCGGCCGTGAAAGGGGTCTGGCTGAACGGTGTTTTGCAGGGCCGTGATTTGAGGAGATGAGTCCGGGGCTGCAGCTGAGGCAGCCGGGCAGTGTTCAGGGGCGGCTCTATAAAAAAACAGCTGTTTATGAAGAGATACGCGCTTATTTGGTGATTAGGTTTGTCAGATCACGTTTGAATAGCTACAATATATATGAACAAATGCTTAAAAAGACGGGTCTGAATGCAGTTGAAATAGAAAAACCGCAGAACACCCTGTAAAGCTGCTCCTTGCTGTTTTCCCTGCGGATTGTAGGTGCCTCTGATGCTGGTAAAAAATCTTTTTAAATACTGGACATACAAAGTTTTTGCCCCGGGGGAAATGCTGCGCTCAACCTATCAGTCCTTCCAGAAACTTCTGGACTATGACGGGCGTGCCCATGAGGAAATGGCTGAGCTTGAATCCCTGTATTATCTGGGAATCAAAGAGGATTTGAGCAAAATTCGTTTGCGTTACGAACGTTTTTCCGGAAATGTGCTGGGAATGGTGGAGAGTCTTGAACAGATGGCGCCCGGAGCCCATGTCAACCTGAAGAGCTATTATAAAAAGTTTGATTTTTACAGTAAGTTCCTGCTGGCTCCTCCGCGGCTTGATGACGGCCCACCTTTTGTCTGTTCGCTGCATGAGGAGGAAGCCCGGCGGGATGACCTGGCCGGGGGGAAAGCCTCGCAGCTGGCGATACTAGCCTCTGAGCTGAACCTTTCCATTCCCAGGGGTTTTGTTATTACGGCAAACTGCTGTAATGCTTTTATGGCCCATAATGATCTTCGCGGTCCCGTTGATGAAATTCTCTGCAGTATCAAAGGAGTGGAACCTCAGAGCCTGAGAGAGGCGTCAGGCAGACTTGTGGATCTGATTATGTCCTCTGAGGTTCCCGCTGCCGTCAGTGAGGAAATAGGTGCTGCCTGGGAGGCCTTTTCACGCAGTTTCGGGGACACTCCCCTTGTGGCGGTACGCAGCAGTTGCCTCAATGAGGACGGCTCCTGTTCCTTTGCCGGACAGTATCTCAGCCTGCTCAATGTCTCCGGTGATACAATAGTGGACGCCTGGCGCCGGGTAATCAGCAGTAAGTACAGTCCGGAAGCCCTGGCCTACCGGCTCAACTCCGGTCTTGGAGATGAGGAGACAGCCATGGCGGTTCTGGTTCAGGAAATGGTGGATGCAAGGGTCAGTGGTGTCATGTATACGGCTGATCCTGCGGGTGGGGATGAGACAAATGTTTCCATCCATGCTGTGGCCGGGCAGGGGGATGCCCTTGTCAGTGGCCGGGTTATTCCTGAATCGTATGAAACGGGTGCAGGTGATTCCGGAGAAGGTCAGGACAACCGGATATTATCGCATGCTGAATTGCTTCTGCTCCAGAAAGAGGGACGGCGTATTGCAGAGTTTTTTGATTCGCCACGGGATGTGGAGTGGTCTATCAGCAGACAGGGCTCTCTTGTCATTCTGCAGAGCAGGCCCCTGTGGACACGGAATTCCCTGGAAGATGTCAAGACAATACACCCTCTGGCAGAGCGGGGCAGCCTCCTGTTTAAGGGAGGGGTGACCGCCGCAATGGGACAGGCCTGTGGTCCGGCGTACATTGTTGATTCAGGAAATGTACTGGAGGATGTTCCGCGCGGTACGATTCTTGTGCTCCGGGAGACCTTGCCCTCTGCGGTCTGTATTCTCAAGCAGGTCCGGGGAGTGGTGGCAGAGCTTGGTTCGGTGGCAGGGCATTTTTCCACGGTATGCCGGGAGTTTGGTGTTCCTCTGCTTCTGGCTGTGGGGGAGAATGTCAAGGCGATTAAACATGGTGAGGAGATAAGCCTTTTTGCCGATATTCAGGAGCTGTGGCAGGGCAACTGCCTGCCTGCAGAAAAACACATGGCGCCTTATAAGGTCCAGGCGTCACTTCCTTATTTCAGGCGGCTTCGCGGCCTTCTGAAGTTCGTCACTCCCCTGAACCTGCTTGATCCGGAGTCCGAATCATTTGTTCCTGAATCCTGCCGGTCTCTGCATGATATTATCAGGTTCTCCCATGAGCAGGCTGTTCAGATCATGTTTTCCCTCGGGGACAGGGGGGATGAAAGATCAAAGGGGAAACGGAAACTCCTTTCCGATTTACCCCTTGAGGTGTTCCTGCTGGACGTGGGTGGCGGTTTGCAGGTGCAGGATGCAGGGAGAAATGATATTCATCTGGAGGAGGTTCGATCCACCCCGTTTCGTGCCCTGTGGCAGGGTCTGAGCCATCCCGGTGTTGAGTGGGAGGGACGGTCCCATTTTGACTGGAAGGCTTATGATGAGATTGTTCTTGCCGGCGGTGTCGTCAGTCAGGATTCGTCCGTGTTTGCCAGTTTTGCAGTACTTGGCAGCAACTACGTCAACCTGAACATGCGCTTTGGGTATCATTTTATTTTGGTTGATGCCATGTGTGATGAGGATGCGGCAAAAAATTATTGTCAGCTGCGTTTTGCAGGCGGAGGGGGTGACTTCTGCGGTCGAAGCCTGCGCATAGATTTTGTTGAGGCCATACTCGTCAGGAGCGGCTTTCAGGTCACGTCCAGGGGTGACCTGCTGGATGCAAAGCTGCAGCATGTGTCTGCTGAAGAGATGCTTCGTAAATTACAGATCCTGGGACGTCTTCTCGGGGTGACAAAGTTGATGGATATGCGCCTCAAAGATGAAAATATGGTACAGAATCAGATCAAGATGTTTTGGAAGCAGGCAACAGAATGAAAGAGAAAAACATGTCATATCAGCTTACCTGGCTGACCAGTCAGATTGCAGTAGGCTATGCTCCCATGTCCTATGATGAACTTGATTCCATCAAAGACCAGGGGATAGGAGCCATAGTCAATCTCTGTGGTGAATTTACCGATCTCCATGAAATCGAAAAGCAGAAGGGATTTGATGTCTGCTTCCTTCCTGTTCCCGATGAATGTGCCCCGGATCTGGAACAGATGAAAGAGGCTCTGGAATGGATGGATGAGGCGCTCTATCTGAAGAAAAAGGTTCTGGTCCACTGTCGTCACGGGCATGGGCGGACGGGGACTTTTATTTCCGCCTATTATCTGCGGCGCGGACTGGCTCTCAAGTATACCGAAAAGACGCTTAAGGGGACCAGGGCAAACCCCACCAACTACTGTCAGTGGAAGCTTCTAAAAAAATACAGCAAACAGCAGGGACAGCTGAATGCCAGGGAGGCAAGCATTGAAAATCCAACCACAATAGATCTGCTGCCCTTTTTTCGGGATTACGAGGCACTGCTTGCAGAGACCGGCAAATCCGATCCTGATACCTCCATCTGCAGACAGGCCTTTGAACTGCAGCTGGTGGAGGCTGTATTTATCAGTCATGTCATCAACTCGAAATTAAGCCGGGAAAAACGTAATGCTGTTCTGGAACGAGCCTTCAAAACCCCTGCCCGGGAGAAGTATCTGTGCCCTCTGCTTGAAGAAGAGAGGTGTCTGATCTGCTCCAGACGGCCGCTGCGCTGTCGCAGGTTTTCAGATGACGAGCAGAAAAAGATGCTGACGGCAATGACGACCACGATATCAAGAAATATCTTTTTTGCTCTGACCGAGTCGTTTCCCTCTGATAATACACTGCACTTTTCAATTGTCGATACTGCATCAGGGCGTTTTGTGCAGCAGTATTTCCAGGCTACCCGTGATACACAGGAGAGTGGGAAATGAAAACTGTTCAAACCGGCAGACGGCTTCTGGTGGTGGATGATGAAAAGGATCTGCTCATTCTTCTGCGTAAAGTTCTTGCAAAAAAGTGTGATTGTGAGGTGGCCATTGCCCAGTCTGCCCAGGAGGCCCTGGAAAACATCAGTTCCTGGCACCCGGATGTGGTGATAACCGATATTGTCATGCCAGGTATGGATGGTCTGCAGCTGCTCAGGAAGGTGTTTGAACTGGACAGAACCATCAGCGTTGTGATCATGACCGGCTACGGCACCATTGAAATGGCAGTGACAGCACTGAAAAATGGAGCCTACGATTTTCTGGAAAAACCATTTGATAACTCAAAAATCAGCCTGATTATCCTGCGTGCCTTTGAGCGTACACAACTGCTCCGGGAAAATCTTCAGCTGCATCAGGAGTTGCAGAAAAGTGACAGGGCCACGGAATTTATCGGGCAGAGTGTTCCCATGAAACGTGCCATAGATCTTTTGACCAGACTCGGCCAGAGCGATGCAACGGTTTTGATTCGTGGTGAATCCGGGACGGGAAAGGAAGTCGCAGCCAGGACCATTCACCAAATGAGCAATCGCAGTGACCGGAAAATGATCACGGTGAACTGCCCGGCCCTACCCGAGCAGATTCTGGAAAGTGAGCTTTTCGGCTATGTAAAGGGTGCCTTTACCGGGGCTGATCATGATAAAGACGGGCTCTTTCTTGAGGCGTCCGGTTCCACCATTCTGCTTGATGAAATTGCCGATATCCCCGTTTCTCTTCAGACCAAATTACTGCGGGTACTGCAGGAGAAGGAGATTCAGGCGCTGGGACAGACCAGTACGGTGAAAGTTGATGTTCGGGTACTTGCCTCCACCAATCAGGATCTTGAAGCGAAAATGGCCAGAGGTGAGTTTCGGGAAGATCTTTTCTATCGCCTTAATGTGATGACAGTCACCATGCCGCCACTGGATGAGATGCGGGAAGATATCCCGCTGCTGGCTCTGCATTTCTTCGCCATCTATGTTGAAGAGTATCACCGGGAGGGCATGGAACTCTCTTCGGAAGCTCTGAAATGCCTGGAACGAAGAGAGTGGAAGGGGAACGTTCGTGAATTACAGAACAGGATCAACCGGGCCGTTCTGCTCACTCCGGGCACCGTAATCACTCCCGGTGATCTTCTCAGTCCTGAGGAACTGGCTGAAGACGAGTCGGTAAACAGGCCCGGTACACACGTTCCCGGATGCGTGTACCGCTTACCCTACAACGAGGCAAAGGAAGAGGTGATGTCCACCTTTGCTGCCACCTATCTCGAACGGGCCCTGACCATGAGCAATGGCAATGTCTCTGCCGCGGCCCGTGAAAGCGGCCTGGGACGACAATCCTTTCAGCGTCTGATGCAGCGTTTCCGGGTGAGTTCGCAAGCATTTAGGGATTGATTTCAAATCCTTCTCTGACATCTGTGCTCTGATCTCCGTCATGGACCGGGGCATTTTGTCGGAAGATTCAGGCACGTTCTCTCATGTGCCGGCAAGTGCATCAAATCTGTTGCACTTGTGTTCCTGATTTTTCTGACGATATGAAATGTATAGAAATATCGTCTAGATATACTTTTGTGACGTGGGGCTTGCAGTATCCAGTGGTGCATCGATTTCGATGCAGTGCATCTTTGTCGATGCATGTTCAGCCCCTGTTCAGAAGAGTTCTTGTGTTGCAGTTACGGAATAATTTTCAAGTAACGTCCTGATTTTTCATTCAACTGAGAATCATTATGGTTTGTCTAAAAATGTGGCACTGTATGTGCAAGGTAAGGTGCGATGTGGGCCATTGCTCATTGTGGAGGGCAGGTACGAACAGACCTGTAGGAAGTCTCGGAATACTTTGATGGTACAGTATGAATCTTATGAAGAAAACACACGGAATGTCCCAATTTTTCCTCCTGTTGATATTGACTGTGTTTCCCGGGAATGCGTGGGCTGTGCAAAGCCACGGGGCTCCAGAGGGTTTATATGTCCATCAACTGGCCCACATCTTTTTTATCGCCGCCATGTGCTATCTTTTCTGGGGGATTCGGCAGAGTACCTTCAAGTTACGGGGATGGCGTTATCTCCAGACCTTCTGTGTCTTTATGATCCTCTGGAATCTGGTTGCATTCACGGGGCATTTTCTGGCCTCTTCTGTACACAGCAGTGATTTTGTCTGTGAGGGAGGATATCTGACCACCCGGCTGATCGGCCCCTTCACCAGTACTAAAATCGGCTATTATTTTACCAAGCTTGACCATCTCTTCAGTGTTCCATCGCTGTTCTTCCTCTATCTGGCAATGAAGGATTTATATAAAAACAGTTGCGAGGACGAGAAGGTATGACAAGTATTCCCATGCTTCCGGCCATACTTGTGGATATGGTCGGGTCATTTATCATCATTATCCTTTCTTTTCTCTCGCTTCGTTATGCCTGGCTCCTGATCCGTAAGCAACCGGATAATTTTCTCTGGGGTTTTCTTTTTTATTTCTGCGCCACCCTGGTCTGTTTCTCCGTTTCCAGAGCCGTTGGGCATCTTCTTAAACAGATACTTCTGATATCGGGCAACGAGGAACAGTGGCAGGGTCTGGCTCCCTACAGTGGCGGCTTTAACACCTTGCTGATGATCTCTCTCTCTGCTGTGAGTGTCTATTATCATAAGGGGATAGAGGGCTACCATTCCATACAGAAAAAGGCCCGAAGTTTAAAAGAGGCCAATGACCAGCTGGAACTGTTTGCAGATAAATTATTGAAACTGAATATGAATCTTGAGGGAATGGTGGAAAGACGGACGAGAAGACTTGCGGCATCTGAGAAGAAATTCCGTAACTTTTTTATTAATTCCAAGGATATGGTTTATTTCTGTGATGCAGCTGACAGGCTTGTCAATATGAACTCTGCAGGCCTTGATATGCTTGGCTATTCCATGGAAGAGGAACAGAACCTCAGCCTGCACGATATGTTTTACAATGAGGAGGATCTGGAGAAGTATTTTGAGACCATTATTTCCGTGGGATTTGTGGAAGACCTTGAAGTGAGGTTTGCCCGGGCCGACGGATCAGTGGTTTATGTACTTCTTTCTGCAACGGCTTTATTTGATGAGGACCGCGAGTTTACAGGATGTGAAGGGATAGCCAAGGATCTCACCCGGTTGAGAACCATGATGGAACAACTCGCTTCCAGTGAGAAAATGGCTTCCGTCGGACAGATGGCAGCTGGAGTTGCCCATGAGATTAACACCCCTCTGGGAGTGATTCTGGGCTATTCCCAGTTGATGATGGATGATTTCAGTCCTGAAAGTGAGGAGGGGCAGAGTCTGCTGGTGATTGAACGTCAGGCAAAGGCCTGCCGCAAAATTGTTG
>JAMOMO010000118.1 GCA_027067035.1 Desulfobulbaceae bacterium | reverse complement strand
GCAATCTACGAAATCCTCAAAAAACACCTCAAGGAATAGCCTCACCTGACCATGCTGCCGCTTTCGCAGCGCCCCATGGCCAGTGAGGCACTTATCCAGAAATCAGGCTTCATGCCATCCAGCCCGACCACTGTCTCAAGCACTTCCCGGGCCTTGTCACGCCCCCCGGGCAGATCATTTTTGTTCAGAAAAATACAGCGCCGTGCCCCTTCCGGGCAATCCTTGAAAAGCCCCTCCCGATGACAGATCAGTCGTGCTATGGTCAGGGGACTCACCGGGTCGCCATATTTGCTATCA
The DNA here is from genome assembly GCA_027067035.1 of Desulfobulbaceae bacterium. Classification (GTDB taxonomy): domain Bacteria; phylum Desulfobacterota; class Desulfobulbia; order Desulfobulbales; family Desulfocapsaceae; genus Desulfocapsa. Next base: position 2,844 of record JAMOMO010000118.1, on the reverse strand, counting down.
GTCCGTTCTGCAAGCAGCTCTGCCCGAAAGACATGTTTCTCATCCAGGGTTTTTCCAATGCTGTCAAGCCCCAGCACAGCAACATAAAGACTGGTGGCTCTGCAGACAACCGGCTCATGCTCTCCTGCCGCCTTCAGCGGCAGCTGTCTCGCGCCATCGGCCTCAACCACCATCCGCTGTGCACTGGAGGCTGCAAAAAGCTCTTCAAGTTCGCTGCAGTCTATCCCCTCAAGCTTCTCACCTGTCCCGGAATAGTTCCCGGCCACCGTCACATGAAGATCACGTGCCAGTCCCCTCTCCAGTCTTTCATAAAAGCCAGGCTCAGCCGTCACAACAAGGCTCGGGCTCTGCCCGGGATCTGGACGGAGAATCCGGGTTGTGGTACCCGAAATAACCTTGATCCCCCTTTGTTGAAACTGACGGGCCAGATAAAACATCAGACTGGTCTTGCCACCGCCCCCGACAAGGGCGATACTTCTGTCATCATCAGTTATCAGCGCCTCAAAAATTGTTTCCATCCGGGATTACAATGCTCCGGCGCGTGCTGCAATCAGCTCGGCCACAATACTCACTGCGATTTCTTTGGGACTCTCAGAGCCGATGGATATCCCGACAGGACAGTGAACCCGCGCAAAATCAGCATCTCCGAAACCCTGATCACGCAGATTGGAGTAGGTGATGGCCCGTTTTCGCCTGCTCCCTATCATTCCGATATACCTGGCGGGTGTCTGCAGGGCCTGACCGAGTACCTCCTGATCATAGCTGTGCCCACGGGTCATAATGAGGATATAAGAGTCCTCTTCCACCGGAACACGCTTGAAAATCTCCTGAAAATCCGTCACCACATGGGTAAAGCGGGCCATGGGGAACCTTTCCGCATTGGAAAATTCCAACCGGTCATCACAGACCAGTACCTCAAACTCCACATAGTCGGCAAGTTTTGCCAGCTCCATTGAAACATGTCCCGCCCCGACAAGGATCACAGTGCCGCATCTGGGCAGTGGATCAATGACCAGTTTCCTGCCATCACTCTTCACAAGACTGGTGATCCTGCGTCGCATGATATCCTTATAATCACCGTCCGCCGGCACGCCATGACGCAGGTCCAGAAAGCTGCGAACAGGTTGCGCCGGATCCGTTATATCAATGGACCAGATTCCCTTTGCACCGTTCAAAAAACAGTCAAGGGCTGCCTCGAACATGCTGCACATCTCCGGGACCAGGCGTTCGATGAGGGCAAGCTGGACACCGCCACAGATCATATCAGAGTCTTCTGCCGCACCGCTGCCCCGCATATCAAACTCACGAACTGAGGGAGCGGCACCATTTACAAGCTCCACAGCCGCCTGGTGGGCCTCATGCTCCATTCTGCCGCCACCGATGGTACCGTGCAGTGTTCCGTCGGCCTCCACTATCATCTTTGAACCGGGAAGACGCGGTGCTGAACCGTTTTTATCAATGATGGTGACCAGGGCGATGGTCGCATCCTGCTGTAGCAAACGGATAATCTCTTTTTCTATCATGGGATCCTGCCCCGCTTCTGAAGTTGACAAAACAGATCTAAAAAGAAAGGGACACCAGATATCACCGGGTGCCCCTTTCTCAAAAAGGCTTGAATCCATACAAGATTCAAGCTGTACAGGAAAACAGAAAGATTCCTGTTAGAACTTCGTTACCCAGAAAACCGTCGGGTTGAAGAGAAGGTCACTGTTGTCCTGGTCAAAGAACTTGCTGGAAATCTCAAATTCCATACCAATGGCGGAATCGGAGAGAAAGTTTCCTTTTCCGACAAAGGAGTCCAGTTTCAGTCTGATCTGGGGCTCGGTGAGAATTACAACCTCATCATTGTACTCCCAGACGTCAAGGAATCCCTGGAAATCAAAGTTAACAGATCCGATGGAAAATGGCTGTCCCCATACATAGGTAACCTGCCATGACACTTCACTGGAATCTTTCTCATCAATGACTTTATAGTCCTTAACAAGAAAAGAGATGTTGGAAAAACCATAATTCGGCTGTCCCAGGCCAAGGTCAAAGGAGATACCGTAGAGCAGGGCATCGTCGATGAAATCATATCCGTCAACCGGAGCGCCACCGTTGTACTCAAGTTTCAGGTAGGTCTCTTTGAGAAATGAACCGAGCATTTCAGTTCCATTATCGGCACCGAGAATGATTTTATCAAAACTGATCCGGGTGGCAAACTCGCCATAGTACTGGGCAGGCTCCACTTTGTAGTCATCTTTTCCTTCGATATCCATGAAACCGAAGTTGTCACCATATTTCCACTCGGAGAAATGGAGAAAGGTTACGGTGAGGATATCGGTCTCGATATCTGAACCATTGGCATCCTTAAAACCCTTGTCACGGGCAAAATCCATGTGTACCTGAACCTCAGTGTTGCTGAAATAATCCTTGGCATCTGCAGGTACCGCGCAGAGACTGCCCAGAGCCAGGGCGCAGCCTGCCATCATAACTGTACTTCTTTTCATCTTTCTCTCCTTCTAAGAGTTAGTAATTAAGGCGATAGATCGCCATGTTAAATAGTTTCAGTCTGCTCACAGCAGCTCAGCTGCAGCAGCGGCATGTTCTTCCATAAGGGCGTGTATATCTGTTCCGACAAGCCTGCCTTTCTCCACTTTCCACTGGCCGCCGAGCATAACATAATCTGCCCGGTGTGCGCCACAGAGGAGCAGGGCGGCAAGGGGATCTCCGGCACCCGAGAAACGAGCCTCATCAAGATTGAACAGCGCAATATCAGCCTGTTTTCCCGGGGCAATTGTTCCCACGTCATCTCTGCCGAGGCATCTTGCCGATCCCCTGGTGGCCCAGCGCAGAACATCAAAA
>JAMOMO010000117.1 GCA_027067035.1 Desulfobulbaceae bacterium | reverse complement strand
GCAGCTATGATCCGGCCTTCACCAAGAATATCCTGGAAGGGTCCACCAAAGCCCCTGGAACATTCAACACCTATGAAGTCGAATATATACTTGGTGGCAGCAGCAACGGACCGGCCCCGACCTTTACAATACAGATTGATGACAAGGCCCAGCCGGTTAAAAACAAATAGTCCAATGAAATCAATTTTCTTCAGCCCAACCATTTTTATACGGACCAACAACATGACAGCAGCAGACAAATTCCATCCATCAGCTTCGAAACAGACGACGTCTCCGGTTCTGGTTCTTCTCGTTTTACTGCCCCTTCTCCTGGCTCCCCTCCAAAGCATGGCCCGTGAAACAATCAACATGTACCTTGGAGAGGTGAAGGTTCTCCCCACGGAGACCATTGAACGGGTGGCCATCGGAAACCCGAAAATTGCCTCCAATTCCATACTTCCCCAGGGACAGCTGGTGCTGCTTGCCGATGCTGCCGGAGCCACCACCATGCACATCTGGCTGAAGAACGGACAGGAGAGGGATTTTGACATCGTTGTAAGCGAAAAAAAGGTTCTTGACGATTACGAGGAACTGCTCACCCTTCTGAAAGGATTTCCGGACATCAAGGTGCTTCGTGTTGGTGAATTGACTGTGGTCAAGGGCAAGGTACCCAAAAAAGACAAGGCCCAGTTTGATCGGATAGTAAAACGATACCAGGATATCCTTGACCTGGTCACTGCCAGGGATACCCAGTCCGAGATAAGCATGCTGTTGAAGGACATCCCGGGAATAACCATCCGGGAAGTGGGTGGTCAGACAGTGCTCTCCGGTGAAATCAGTCCTGAATATTCACCACTCATTGATATTGTAGAGACAAAGTATAAATCCATCATGAATCTGACCAGGGTACATGATGCCGTGGCTGGAAAGATGGTCTACATGAATGTCAAGATCATGGAACTCAGCAAAAGTATCACCGAGCAGCTCGGAATAAAATGGGGTAATCTCGGTATTCTCGGACCTTCACTGCAGTTCGGCATAGAAACATCCGCCGATGGCGGCACAATCTTAAACGCTGACGGAACCTCAAAGGTTCTCACCAAACCGGGTGGGGAGAGCCTGAGTTCAACACGGGGATATTTTGGAATAGCCACGGGAATCACCTCGGTGATCAACCTCTCACTCCAGAATGGTGACGGCGTGATCCTGGCGGAACCGCAGCTCAGTACCCGCTCCGGAGGCAAAGCAAAATTCCACGCCGGCGGTGAATACCCCCTTGCCACAACCTCAGTGGCCGGCCAGGTCAACATTCAGTACAAAAAATACGGCATCATCCTCAATGTTGAACCGGTTGTTGATGACAACAACAATATCCTCGCCCACATTGAGACTGAAATCAGCAACATAGATCATGGAACAAGCTACAGCGGCTATCCCGGTATCCTCACCAGAAACACCTCAACCGATGTCAGTCTCCGCGTGGGTGAAACACTTGTCATGGCAGGTCTTGTCCAGAGTTCAGCCTATAATAACTACGATAAGGTGAAATGGCTGGGTGACGTCCCCGTTCTCGGTCCCCTTTTCCGTTCCCAGGACTTTCAGAACCAGCGCACAGAGCTCGTTATCTTTGTCACTCCACATATCTACAATGCCTCTTCCAAGCTGAACATCCAGAAACTGGTGGAAGCCCAGAAGATCCAGGACGAATTCGACCAGATTGTAAAAGACAACAAACTTGTTGATTAACAGATCACATATCCATAACGGCAACTGAAAAAAATGTTTGATATCATCATTCACGACGACAAGGGAAATGAGAGCGAGACCCTGCGCTGCACAACGGGGAGCTGCAGTGTCGGCCGTTCCGGAAAAAACCTGGTGCAGCTGGGCGGCTGGCGTATTGCCGGAGTCCACGCGGAACTGATAGAGAAACAGGACGGTGTGTATATCAGTGATACGTCTTCGGGCATCGGCACCCAGGTGAACGGAGAGGACATAACGACATACGGTCCTCTTCTCGCCAAAGATATCATAAGTATAGGTGCATACAGGCTGTCCATAGAAACAGAAGAGGACGCTGCTGCACCACCTCCCCCTTCAGGGGCGGAACAGGCCCCGCCGGAGGCTGCAGTGGAGCCAAAAGAAGACACGGGACCCGCGGCCCCTGACAGAAACCTGGGAAAGACCTTTGGCGTCAAACAGGATCCGGAGGGTACGGCCGGGAAGGCAGAGAACCCGGCCCACCGCTTTATATGGCACGAACGTATCCATAAAGAGCTGTTAAGGGCCATGGATCTCCGCCGCACGGATGTGCAGTCCATGAACGACGAGGAGCTGACCCAGACTGTCCGCACACTGATCCATAAAATCATCAGGAAATTTGATAAAAGTCTTCCCCCCGAACTCGACAGAGACAAACTGGCAAAAGAAATCCTGGACGAAGCCATCGGACTCGGTCCCCTTGAGGACTTTCTGGCAAACGATTCCATAACGGAGATCATGGTCAACAACTACGACACCATTTTCTACGAAAGCCGTGGTAAACTCCATAAGTCAGATGTCACCTTCAGCAGTGACAATGCGGTACTCTCCGTCATTGAACGGATCATATCACCGCTGGGACGACGTATTGACGAGAGTTCGCCAATGGTTGACGGAAGGCTCAAGGATGGTTCCCGAATCAATGCCATTGTCCCGCCCCTTGCCATCAAAGGCCCATGCCTGACCATCAGAAAGTTTGCAAAGAACAAACTGAATATCGAAGACTTTGTGACATTTGGTTCAATTTCCCATGAAATGGCACTCTTTCTTGAAAAAGCAGTGCAATACAGAAAAAACATCATTATTTCAGGTGGTACAGGAAGCGGTAAAACCACATTTCTCAATGTACTCTCGGACTATATCCCCCGGGACGAACGCATTATCACGGTGGAAGACTCGGCTGAGCTGAAACTGAACCAGCCCCATGTGGTTTCCCTGGAAGCCCGCCCGCCCAACATGGAGGGAAAGGGTTCCATCACCATACGGGATCTGGTGAAAAACTGTCTCCGCATGCGCCCTGACCGTATAGTTGTCGGAGAGTGTCGCGGCGGCGAGACCCTCGACATGCTCCAGGCAATGAACACCGGACATGACGGATCCCTTACAACAGTACATGCCAACAGCCCCAGA
>JAMOMO010000116.1 GCA_027067035.1 Desulfobulbaceae bacterium | reverse complement strand
ATTTTCCGGCAAGGATTTCCATGGCCAGAGGATCTTCGAGATGTCTCTGGATGGCCCTTTTAAGAGGCCTTGCTCCATAGAGTGGATTGTAACCGCTCTCAACCAGCAGAGCTTTGGCACTGTCGCTGATCTCAAGGGTGATCTTCTTTTCCTGGAGCCTGTTTTTAAGACGCTGCAGCTGGATATCAATGATTCCAGACATGTCTTCTCTGGACAGACTGTGGAAAATAATGGTTTCATCCACCCTGTTGAGGAATTCCGGTTTAAACTGCTGGTGAAGGATCTCTTCAATCTGGTTGGAGATATCCTTCTCGGTTTCCTTGTTTTCAGCCATCTTGATGATCAGGTCGCTTCCCAGGTTGGAGGTCATGATCATGATGGTGTTTCTGAAATCCACGGTCCTGCCCTTGCCGTCTGTCATCCGTCCGTCATCCAGTACCTGAAGCAGGACGTTGAAGACATCCGGGTGGGCCTTCTCGATTTCATCGAGCAGAATAACAGCATAGGGGCGCCTTCGTACCGCCTCGGTGAGGTAACCGCCTTCATCGTAGCCAACGTATCCCGGAGGCGCTCCGATGAGTCGTGCCACGGAATGTTTCTCCATGAACTCAGACATGTCGATACGGATCATGGCCTGTTCCGAGTCAAAGAGGAAGTCGGCCAGGCTTCTGGCCAGTTCCGTTTTACCCACACCGGTGGGACCGAGAAAGATGAACGATCCAAGGGGCCTGTCCGGATCCTGGAGTCCTGCCCGGGCACGCCGCACTGCGTTGGATACCGACTGGATGGCTTCCTGCTGACCGATAACCCGTTTGGAGAGTGCACTTTCAGCGTGGACCAGCTTGTCCTTTTCTCCCTCAAGGAGTCTGTCAACAGGGATACCGGTCCATTTGGCCACAACGGCTGCCACATCCTCGCTCCCGACCTCTTCCTTGAGCATCTGGTTGCTTTCCTGGATCTCGTGGAGTTTTGCGTTGGCACTGTCCAGTTTTTTCTGCAGTTCAACAATCTTGCCGTAGCGAATTTCTGCTGCACGACTCAGGTCGCCGGAGCGTTCCGCCTTCTGTTCTTCGATTTTTGCCTCGTCGATATCCTCCTTGGCCTGACGGATGGACTGGATTATATCCCGTTCAATGGTCCACTGCCCCTTGAGAGAGGCGAGTTCGTCGTTCAGTTCTCCGAGTTTTCTGTTGACCTCTTCAAGGCGCTCCTTGGAGGCCTTGTCCTTTTCTTTTTTCAGGGCCTCCTTTTCAATTTCCAGTTTGATCTTGATGCGCTCAAGGTTATCAATTTCAGCCGGCATGGAGTCGATCTCAATGCGCAGTTTTGATGCAGCTTCATCGATCAGGTCAATGGCCTTGTCCGGCAGAAAACGGTCTGTGATGTATCTGCTGGAAAGTGTAACCGCGGCAACCGTGGCGGAATCCTGAATACGGACACCGTGGTGCAGTTCGTATTTCTCCTTAATTCCGCGAAGGATGGCAATGGTGTCTTCTTCAGAAGGCTCCTGTACCAGTACCGGCTGGAAACGTCGCTCAAGGGCGGCATCTTTTTCGATGTACTTGCGGTACTCATCAAGAGTGGTAGCCCCGATGCAGTGCAGTTCACCCCTTGCGAGGGCGGGCTTGAGCATATTGGAGGCATCCATGGATCCTTCGGTGGCACCGGCCCCGACAAGGGTGTGGATCTCGTCAATGAAGAGAATGATCTCTCCTGCACGTTTTTCCACCTCTTTCAGTACGGCCTTGAGTCGATCTTCAAACTCTCCTCTGTATTTTGCCCCGGCAATCAGGGCGCCGAGGTCAAGGGAAACGACCTGCTTTCCGTCCAGGGTGGCAGGAATGTCGCCATTGACAATTCGCAGGGCCAGGCCTTCTGCGATGGCAGTTTTTCCAACACCCGGCTCGCCGATGAGGATGGGGTTGTTTTTGGTTCGTCTTGAGAGTACCTGGATGATTCTGCGAATCTCCTCGTCCCTTCCAATCACCGGGTCCAGTTTTCCCTGTCTGGCGATGTCGGTGAGGTTCCTGGCGTATTTCTCAAGGGCCTGGTACTTTTCCTCCGGATACTGATCAGTGACCCGCTGGTTGCCGCGAATGGTTGTCAGTGCATTGAGGAATGATTTTTCGTCAATGCCGAATTGCTTGAGCATCTTGGCGCTTGGCGATTTACCGTCCTGGATGATGGCAAGAAACAGGTGCTCCTGACTGATGAAGTCATCCTGCATCTGACTTGCGGTGTTAAATGATTTGTCTATGATTTTACGCAGATCATTTGACAGGTAGGCCTGTCCGGCGCCACTGCCGCTTACCTGCGGAATTTTCTCTATGAGCTTCCCGGTCTCCATGAGAATCACTGACGGATCGATTCCCATTTTCTGAAGAACTGGAACCACAACTCCTTCAGGCTGTTCCAGAATGGCTTTTACCAGATGTGAGATTCGTATTTCCTGGTTGTTGCTGTTTTGGGCCAGCTGCTGAGCAGTTTGAATGGCTTCCTGGGATTTAATTGTAAGTTTGTCGAATTGCATGGTCCTTTCCCCCCTTTGTGTCTTTGAATGAATAAACACATAAAAATATTGTAAAACCAAGTGACTAGACCTGGTGTCGTTTTTCTCTGTATGGAAAATTAAGGACGAAAAAGGGGTGTGTCAAGCTTTTGGCAGGATTTTTGCAATAAGAATTGCAGGGTGGGGCAAAGAGTTGGGAGGGGTGTGGAAAAAGGTGGTGAATCCGTGGAAGGATTCACCACCTGGCAGAACTGTGGAAATCAGCCGCAGCCGCCGGATCCGCAGGATCCTGAGCTGCATCCGCCCCCGCCACTGCTGATGGGGTTGGTGGAGGTGATTCCAAAACCTGAACGGGGACCGGCGTCGATGAACTCAACTTTAATGGCTCCGCAGGTATTCATTAATCCTTCTTCAACCAGAAATGTGAGATCATCCTGATCGTATACTTTATCGTTATCTTTTGGCTCATCCAGAGCCAATCCCAATGAAGGGCCAGCTCAGCCACCCTGCATCAAGGCAATACGCAGGGCAGAACTGATGTTGTTCTGTTCCAAGTATTCCTTGAGCTTTTCAACTGCTTGGTCTGTTACTGTGAAATCAGACATGAAAACCTCCTGTAAAATAAAAAAAGTAGCAAAGTAAAAACTTTGTTCGTTTGCCAATTGAAAATATCGTTATCTGACCGATATGTGAGTTTGTGCTTTTCATCATCGGTAAAAATGATATCATATAACCATAATAACTCACTTAAAGAAGTCAATCTCTGTTGTATGAAAAACGTCGCCAAAGATATTCCTTTGTGGGAAAGAATATTCGTCGATATTGGGCATTCCAGCATAAAGCATTGACTAACTGTCTTTTATCAATACTGCAGTATCACATGTTATAGAGCAAAAGTGAAGAAAAAAGGTCTCAGGTATGAAAAAAATTGTTATTTCCACAGGCGGTGGTGATGCCCCTGGTCTGAATGCCGTGATTTATGCCGTTGTTCATGCCAGCTATAGAAGAGGATGGGAAGTGTACGGGAGTCGCAGTGGTTATAAAGGACTGCTTGACATGGATGAGCTGCACCGCCTTGATGTCTCTGATGTTGAAGATATTTATTCAACCGGAGGGACGATCCTTGGCTCCACTAACAAGGGGGACCCCTTTGCCATGCCGGTTGAAAACCTTGCAGGGGAGATGAAGGTTGTTGATGTCTCTGACAAGATACTGGATAATTTCAGGCGGATGGGGTTTGACTGTCATATTGCCATAGGTGGTGACGGCAGTCTTGAGATAGCCCGCAAATTTTCGGAAAAAGGGATGCCGGTGATTGGGGTCCCCAAGACCATAGATAATGATCTTGAAGCCACTGACCGTACCTTTGGCTTTGACACCGCAGTTGCCACAGCCACCGAGGCCCTTGATAAACTCCACTCTACAGCAAAGTCTCATGACAGGGTTATGGTGGTGGAGGTGATGGGCAGGGATTCGGGATGGATAGCTCTCTACTCCGGCATATCCGGGGGAGCTGATGCCATTCTCATCCCCGAACTTCCCTTTGATATGAAGAAGGTGTGTGAAAAAATAATGGATAATGCCCTCCATGAAAAGGATTATGCCATTGTTGTTGCTGCTGAAGGTGCTGTGGCGGCAGGTGGAAAAGTAATCAGTAAGGGGATGGCTGAACTGGGAAGAAGTGAAGTGCTCCTGGGGGGAATCGGAGAATGGGTTGCCGCTGAAATAAGAGAGCGGACCGGCAAGGACACCAGGTCTCTGGTGCTTGGACATCTGCAGAGAGGTGGCTCGCCAACGACCTTTGACCGACTCCTTGCCATGCGTTTCGGGGCGGCTGCAGTGCGGCTTGTTGAAGAGGGCCGGTTCGGGCACATGGTGGCTCTGGTCTCTCCCAACATGAGTTCTGTTCCCCTGGAAGATGCGGTGAAGTCACGAAAAAAAGTGGATCTGAACAGTGATAAAGTCTTTACGGCAAGAGAAATCGGCATCTGCCTGGGAGACTGATTGGGCAATGGAAGAGGAAAACAGTAATCTTTTTCTCCGGGTCTATGAGAGGCTCCATGATTATTATGGCGAGCAGGGGTGGTGGCCTGGAGAGACTCCGCTTGAGGTGATGGTGGGTGCGGTACTCACTCAGAATACCAACTGGGGGAATGTTGAAAAAGCCATAGGGAATTTAAAAGATCGCGGTTGCCTCAGTTTTGAGGCGCTGCGTGAGCTGGATCAGGATCTGCTCGCCGAGTACATCAGGCCTTCAGGCTACTATAATGTGAAGGCCAAACGTTTGAAGAATCTCCTTCAGATGATTGAGGATGAGTATGAAGGTGAGCTTGCATTCTTCTTTGAGGACAGCCTGGAATCCAGTCGTGAAAATCTGTTACGGGTGAAGGGGGTGGGGCCGGAGACCGCGGATTCAATTCTTCTCTATGCGGCACAGAAACCTGTCTTCGTCATAGATACCTATACCCACCGGGTCTTTTCCAGGCATCAGCTGGTGGAGGAGGACACTGATTATTTCAGTCTGCAGCAGGAATTTATGGACAGTCTCCCCAGTGATGTGAAACTGTTTAATGAGTTTCATGCACTGATAGTTTCTGTGGCAAAGGAATTCTGTAAAAAGAAAAAACCCCGTTGCAGCGATTGTCCGCTGCAACGGGTGGAGGAGAAGTAGCCTGCAGGCAGGCTTAGGGGAAGCTTGTTAAAGTCTCTTTGTCTCGAATCCGTGATAATCCATACTCGTTCTCCGGTTTCGCCCTGTGGGGCGTCCACATCAAACAGACATCATCTCCACTGGATGTTCACGGATTCGGGTTTATGCCTTGATGCTGAGGAGACTTGCTGTCATTTCATCAGTTGCTTCTATGGTCTTCAGGTTGGCCTGATAGAAACGGCTGTTCAGTTGTGATTCGGGAAGCTCTTCTGCCAGTTCAACGTTGGAACCTTCCACCAGTTCACTGCCCTCATTTGTTTCTTCCATACGCATGGATCCGGGACTGTTCACCTGTTGCACGGTGGCCTGTACCCCCTGCGGCTCCTGGCTGGACATAAGTACACGGGTCTTTTTGTAGCCATCTGTTGAGGCGTTGGCCACGTTGTTGGCATTGGAATTGATTTTGGTTCCAAAGGCCTGGAGTCCGGAAAGAGCAGAGTTTGTAGCGGAAATCATTTTTTCACCAGAAAGTGTTGTCAGTACGGTCTTCATTGACCTGCATCCATCTATGCGAAAAGAATGCCAACGGTGATAATTATTCTTCCTTTTTATTGAAAGACTGTTATATCAGTATGATATCCTGTTGTGCGGGTATGTCGACGGGCTCTCCTTCCGGTTACCAATGACGAGAGTTGTGGCGATAAGGGAACTGGAGTTACGAATTGGTATCTCTGCTAGTTGCGCTCGTTGGTTAACTGCAGTGACTGGAGGGTGCCGCAGATGGCGTGAATCAGCTTTGTCTCTTTTGATTTCAGTTCCATCCTTCCCAGAAAATGCCGGATGTTGCGCATGTAGTAGTCATGGTTTTTTTCCTGCAGGAAGCCAATGTGCTCCAGGCTCTCTTTCACAGTATCATACATCTTTTCAACCTCATGGGATGTCGCCAGTTTTGGCCCCCGGGGAGCTTCTTTCTGTTCATGGACCACGGCATGGAATATTTCGTAACAGTGAATTGCCACAGCCTGGGCAAGGTTTAAGGAAGAGAAACCGGCGGTTGGAATGGCTGAGCGATGCTGACAGTATTTGAGTTCTTCGTTGGTCAGTCCCCGGTCTTCCGCACCAAAGAGGAAGGCGATATCATTTTCGGGAAGCAGGGGAAGGATAATGTTCATGATGTCCCGGGGGCTGTTCCCCGGTCCCCGGTGACGTCCTTTTCTGGCGGTGGTGCCGATGATTCGGGAGAAGGGCCTCAGGGCATCCCCGAGATCTTCGTGGAATTCCATGGCGTCGATGATATGGGCGGCATTATGGGTGGCGAGCCTGACCATCCGCTGGTGATCCGGGTATTCCCGTGCCACCACAATGAGGCGGCTTATACCCATATTCCATGCTGCGCGGGCTGCAGACCCGATGTTTTCCGGGTATTTCGGGTTCACAAGGACAATGGCTATTTTGTCGAGAAGCTGGATGTTCTGCATGGGTCAGTGTTGCCTGAAAAAAGAAAACGGCCATGAAACAGATTGGCTGTTTCATGGCCGTTTATGATTACTGCCTGTGGTGTGAATAACTGTAAAAGCTGAGAAGGGCGTTATTTGCCAATGGTATCCTCAAGGGAGACCCTGCTCAGTTTTTCATACTCCTCAACCTGCTTGTCGGGGTTGGTGGGCATTAAGCGTTTGAGTAACGGGACAACACCTTTTTCAGATTTCTCAAAGAGGTTTTCCGCCTCTTTCAGGGTGATCTGCCATGCGGGTGCAAAACCGGGTGCCTTCTCAAACATCATATCCAGTGCTGTCTGGTAGATGTAAAACTGACGGATTTCTTTACGTCCCGGTTTCTGGTTCAGTGACTGGACAGTGATACGAAGATTGTCCCGCTCCTGCTTTAAAATTTCAAGCTCCTGCTTGCGTCGTTCATTTTCCTTGGAGTCAATCTCAAGTTTTGTATGCAGATGAGTGCGTAATCTTGAAACCTCTTTGGTGAGTTCCCGACGTCGCATATATCCGCGTACCAGAATGACAATGCAGAAGAAAATGCCAATGGCCAGGCCTTTGGCAAAGGGGTTTGCGATGATTGTGGTGAGCCAGTTTGCTTCTTCCATAGTCGGGGTCCTCCAGAAAGGCAGTTTAAAAGGTACAGCAGATATTTATAAAGTAAAATTACAATCAGTCCATCAACTTTTTATGCGAAATATCCATTCAAGTCAAGTATCAATAATAAAGCTTCCGCTTATGTTGTGTCGTTATCATCTGCCACCGGGCCAAAATAGATTCGATTCCGGCGCAGGTCAACATCGAGCAGGACAACTTTTAAGAGAGTGCCGATCTGAAAAGATCTGCCGCTGTGTTTCCCGTAAAGCCGGTGGTGCTTTGCATCAAAAACATAGTAGTCGTCTTTAAGGGTGGTAAGTGATATTCCGCCACTGACAAAGAGGTCGGTGAGTTCAACAAAGATGGCAGATCCGGTGACACCGGAGATGACGGCTTCGAAGATTTCCCCCACCTTGTTCTGCATAAAACGGACTTTCAGTCTGTCGTTCATCTCCCGTTCCGCTGTTACTGCCACGCGCTCACGTGCCGAAAGAAAGACCCCCATCTCTTTCATGGGGATTCCAGTGTCTTTTTTTCTGACCTTGACCCTGGCCTTTGTACTGCGCTGCAGGAAGTCCTGCAGGGTTCTGTGTACGGTGAGGTCGGGGTAGCGGCGGATCGGGGATGTGAAATGGGTGTAGTCAGTTGCTGCAAGACCGAAGTGGCCCACGTTTTTGACATCATACCTGGCCTGCTGCATGGTGCGCAGAAGGAGGTTGTTGATAACGTATTCTTTGGGACTCCCTGCCACCAGGGCAATCACCTGGCCGAACCAGTCGGGATCCTGACGCAGTGGCGGCAGGTCAAGACCCAGTGAACGTCCGAATTCAACGAATTCAGTGATCTTCTCAGGGGACGGGCGCTCATGAATCCGGTACAGGCCGTTGAGGTGGTTTTCGGTGAATGTTTCAGCCACGGCCTCATTGGCGGCAAGCATGAACTCTTCTATCATCTTGTGGGCAAAGTTTCTCTCAGAGCGCCTGATGGAGGAGATCCTCCCTTCATCATCAAGGGTCATAAAGGGTTCCGGAATGGTAAAGCCGATTGAGCCGCGTGCCTCACGTAGTTTCATCAGTTCGGTGGCCAGTTCTCCTGCCCATTTCAGCGGTGTGAGAAACGCTTTGTGTTTCTGCCTGACTTTCGGGGTCCTGTCAATGAGGATCTGGCGAACAGTGGTGTAGGTGAAACGCTGTTTTGAGTTGATGATGGATTTTGAGAATTTTTTGTTCAGCAGGTGTCCCTGGCGATCAAAATCAAGGATGGCTGTAAAGGCATACCTGTCTTCTCCGGGAAGCAGGCTGCAGAGTCCGTTGGACAACTTCTCGGGAAGCATGGGAATAACCCGCCCGGGAAAATAGATGGATGTTCCCCGCTGGTACGCCTCTTTGTCAAGTGGTGTCCCCGGCTGTACATAGTGGGATACATCCGCAATGGAGACATGAAGTCTGTATCCTTTCCGGGTCTTTGTTACCGCAATGGCGTCGTCAAAGTCCTTTGCTGTTTCACCATCGATGGTCACGTGCTGGATCTCGCGCAAGTCAAGTCTTGCTGTGGACGGAACGATTTCATCGGAGATCGCTTCAACCATCTCCATGGTTTCTGTACTGAATGTGTGGGGCAGATTATGTTTCTCAATAACGAGCCGCATCTGCACGTCAACCAGATCAGGGTTTCCCAGGATTTCAACAAGGGTTCCCTGCTCATGGTTTCCATCACTTTCACCGCTTATTTTTACGATGACCGCATCTCCTTCATGGAGGTCCTGAGGTATCTTGCCCTGAAGAAGGATGGAAAAGGGATATCTGGGATCTTCCGGGTGAACAACGGCCTTTTTGCCGTGAAACGTGACAAATCCGGCCATCTGTATCCGGCCCCGGCCCAGGACTGAGAGTACCTCCGCCTCCGGTCTGCCATCCTTTTTCACCTTGAATATCCGGATGAGAACCTTGTCGCCGTGGTGGGCGTTTCCCATGTTTGCAGGGGAGATAAACGCATCCCTTGTATAGTGTACGGGACCAAGTCGCGAGCTGAGTCTGCTGACAAAACCGAATCCTTTACTGTTTTGATCAATTATGCCTTCTGCAAGACCGTTTTTGGGGCCTGGCCCGTAGCTGTGTTTATCCACCTGCGTCACAATTTTTTCATTACTGAGGCGGGTCAGCAGCTTGTGAAGGGGTTTTCTGCTGGATAAGGGGAGATCCAGTGCTTTGAATATGTCCTTTGAATCCAGAGGGCCTGCTGCGGTGTAGAGAACTGTTAAGACCTGCTGGTAGAGGCTGTCTTGATGGCTTGACTGTTGCTGGTTGTGGCGGCTGTGAGATGTTCGTTGAGTTTTTTTCTTCTGTTTAACGTGTCTTTTTTTTCGCATTATTTTTTTTGTTTTTCCAAGAAGCTATTAATTTGGTAGAGTTGACTTGAGCTTGGTGAGGTTATTAGTATGTACTCTGAATCCGTGGGCGGACGCCCTCCAGGGCGAAATCGCACAACAGAGTGAAGAGGAAACCCGTCTGCTGTCTACAGGAAGACTGGTAAAATCAGTGTTCTATACATATGTTACCAGATTTTCGTTACGGATTCAGATTTATTTCCTGATAACACACCGACTTCTGTATTGAGTAGGATAGTCATGATTGCTTGAAAAGCAATTTTATTTCCGGATTTCCTGCGGGATCTCCATAGAAGAACGATATTTCGTGGTTTTTTATGCAGTATATTCCATTTGACCTAGAGCTGTATCGCAGCCAGATGAGGCAGTTGCTGGGGACAGCGCCAAAGGCCCATATATTCTGGGATGCCCTTGATTTTGCCACTGATGCCCATGATGATCAGTGGCGCAGATCAGGGGAGGCGTATATTATGCATCCCTGCTCTGTGGCAAAGATTCTGGCGGAGGAGATGGATGTGGTTGATCCTGAGATCCTCTCAGCAGCACTGCTTCACGACACCGTTGAAGATGTGGACTATGTCACCACTGCACTTGTCGGTGAGAAATTTGGCTCCTATGTTGCCGCCATTGTCGAGGGATGTACCAAGGTAACCCAGGATTCCAGCGACAAGCAGGCCCTTTCCAAAAAAGTCCACCGGAAGA
This sequence comes from Desulfobulbaceae bacterium, assembly GCA_027067035.1. Classification (GTDB taxonomy): domain Bacteria; phylum Desulfobacterota; class Desulfobulbia; order Desulfobulbales; family Desulfocapsaceae; genus Desulfocapsa. The sequence continues at coordinate 4,064 of JAMOMO010000116.1, read as the reverse complement.
TTTTTTCAGGAGCGGCACTGCGGCCGGAAGTGATGCTGGTGAAACTTGCAGACCGGCTTCATAATCTGCGGACCCTTGGTGCGATGCCCAAACACAAGCGCCAGAAGATTTCCGATGAAACCCTGGATATTTATGCCCCCCTTGCCACGGTATTTGGTCTCTTCAGTCTTAAACGGGAGATGTATAATCTTGCTCTTTCCTATAAATTTCCCAAGCAGGGGGCAAAACTCCTCAGCCAGATCAGGCAGTTAAAGAAATCTCCCCAGGCCATCGAGATTGTGGAACGGCTTGAGCGGAAAACCAGAGAAGTCTGGCTGACTTCCAATGTGACAATTCGTACCAAGGGGCTCTGGGCATACTATGATCCCTCCAACAGGATTTTACGCAAAGAGATAGATAACCCACTTGAAATATTAATTATAGCTGACAGCAGTCAGTCCTGCTATTCAGTGCTCGGTATTCTGAATCAGACCTTTCCCCCCATTCCCCGAACCATCAGGGATTTTATTGCAAATCCCAAACCCACCGGCTATCAGGGGCTGCACGCCAGGGCAAATATCAAAGGCCACAAATATCTCTTTAAAATCCGCACCGAAAATATGGCCCGTCGGGCACAGCGGGGCCTGTTTAAAGACTGGAGTTCAAAAAACAGTACCCAGAGACGTTTTATCAGAGAGATTCAGGAGCTCTTTGATGTGATCAGTTCCGGGGAGATCGGGTCTTACAGGGAGGTTATCGCCGCCAGTGGCAAGAAGGAGATTTACACCTACACTCCGGGGGGTGATCTTTTCTGTCTGCCGGCCCAGTCCACGGTGCTTGATTTCGCCTTCAGGGTACATACGGATATCGGTCACAGCTGTATCGGGGCCATGATTGGGAGTAAAAAATTCCCCAGTGACCATGAGCTTCGTGACGGTGATGTTATCCGGGTGCTCCGTGCCGACCATCCGCTGCAGTTTCAGCAGTCCATGCTGGAGAGCTGTCGTACCCCCAGGGCCCGGGCCGAATTGTCACGAACCTTTCGGATACGGCGGCAGAAGCTGTCTCAGGTAATCGGTCGTTCCATAGTGTCCCAGGAGATGCTTCGCTATGGTATTCCCTTTGAACTGCTTGAGAGCAAGGACCTCTCAAGGCTGCTGAGCCATTTCTCCCTCTCCGACCTGGATGAACTGTATATCCATGTCGGAGAGGGGCGCCTTCATCTGTCGAGTCTGATCCATGAAATCAAGGAGACACTGTATCAGGGGCAGTCGCCACTGGTAAAGCCCACCGGACAGTTGAACAAGGTGGAACTCACCACCCTTGATCCGGTGACCATCAAGATATCCGCCTGCTGCAAGCCCAATCCCACGGATAAAGGTCTCTTTGCCTTTTTGAGTGAGAGGGGCCTCTCCATTCACCATAAGGAGTGTCCCCAGCTGAAGAAGACAAAGTTTCAGCGGGAGGATATTGTTGATTTACGATGGAAACTGAGACAGACCAGAGTTGATAAACCCCAGTCACTGGTGATCATGGCGGCCACTCAGCACAGGGTTATGATGTTGCTCGGTGTGGCTCCCGAGGAGATGAGACTTCTTGATGTAACCCTGCTTTCAAAAACCCCCACCCCGAATCCTGCCTGGGAGATACGTTTTCATGTTCCCACACTCCATGTACTGCGAAAGGTACTGCGGCATTTTGACAAGTCGGCTCTGGTCTATGATTTCGATTTTGAATATTGAGAGCCGAGTCTATTCCTCCACATCCCTGCGGTAGCTCCGCAGGACATTGGTCAGCATATCCGGCAGATCGTTTTTCTGTCGTGAACTTCTCTGCAGCTGCTTGATGGTTTTTTCAAGGGTGAGGACTTCGCCCAGGAATACATTGCGCAGGATCAGGGAGACCAGTCTGGTGATGGTGGTCAGATTGGATATCCGGGACTGGAGGTGGTCATCCCGGTCAAATGCAGTGGATGCAAAGATCTCCACCGGGTTACCGTCCAGTTCACTCACCGAGACATACCAGGTGTTCAGTTCCCTGTCCCTGGTGCGATAGCGGACTGCATCGAGTACTTCCGGTAAATCCTGGAGGACGGATAAGCCGCACTCAGAGGTGGTGCTCTGCTCGTGATGCAGATCTGATTTGATGAGACTGCAGATACGTTTTATGGTTTCCGGCTTCTTCTGGATTGTTGCCGCAAGTTCCACGCACTCCCGGCAGAACTCATTGCCGTGGGTTTCAGTGAGTTCTGCTTCTTTTCCGCAGCCATCGCATCGTTCTGTATGTTTTTCTGGTGTCATGTTCCTGTTATCCGCTCATGGGTTCTGTGAGAATGATATGTTGTTTAAGGAGATTACGGAAGGATGATCCGTCTATTTCCCTGGCTCCGAAACTGAGAAGATGGTTCGTCGTCATCTGGCAGTCAATCACGGCAATGTTCTGTTGCCTGAGCTGATTGACCAGGGCCACCAGGGCAGCCTTTGAAGCGTTACTGATTCGAGTGAACATGGACTCGCCGAAAAACACATGGCCGAGCAAGACGCCATACAGTCCACCCGCGAGAGTGTTGTCAAGCCAACACTCCACCGAATGGGCAAAGCCTGCCCGGTGCAGTTCATTGTATGCCTTCTTCATCTCTTCACTGATCCAGGTTCCTTCACCGCTTTCTGTTCTGGTATCGGCACAGGCGTTGATTACCTTGCTGAATGCCTGGTTGAAACTAATGGTGAAAGGTGTATTTCTCAGGGTCCTTGCAAGGCGCCTGGATACCTTGAACTCCTGTGGAAATATGACCAGTCTGGGATCTGTGAACCACCAGAGTGGCGGCTCTCCCTCTGAGTACCAGGGGAAAATTCCCATTGAATAGGCGACCAGCAGTCTTTCCACTGAAAGATCTCCGCCAACGGCGAGAAGGCCATTGTCTTCAGCAAGGCTCGGATCCGGGAAAACTGTTTCATCTGTGAGCTGGAAAATTGCCATGGGTAAGTCTACCGAGAAGCACGGTCATTGTCAATTGACAAGCGTGCTCCATGGCCTGAAAAGATCAAATAAACCACTGGACTGCGACTGAATAAACCATGGCGGGACCGGTTTTTTCCGGGTTGTGCAATACGGGGATGGTGGGACAGAGGCTCAGTAAATAGCTGTTGTTTTGTTAGAGATGAATTCTTCCAGATTTTCCCGTTGTGATCGTGAGAGTTCAGTGAACTGGATGGAGCGTTGTCTGGTGGAGGTCTGCAGAAAAGAGGAACCGTGGGATATCAGAATGTCAGTGATGATTTTAGTGGGAATTTTATCAATGAGGAAATTGTCAGAGCCCAGAAAGATTCCAAGAATATCCGAAATGGGCTTACTGGAATTCTCTCCCATGTACTGGAAAGACAGCCCGCCCATGCTGATGTTGATCACAGGCCCCAGGGCGTGCTGATTAACGGCCATGGTGCCGCCTTTTGGCCGATAACGTGCAAATTTTCTGCGTTCTTTTCCGGGAAGCATTGTCTGTTGTGTGTGGAGAGTATGAGTATTGTAACTCATTTGGAAGTATAATCTGTACCCAGTTAAATCATTAAAATACCTCTCGGAAAGGGAATGGTCAATAGGTAAAAATACCTATTTTTTGAGCTGTTGCCGTTCTCAGCGGCGATTCATGATCATGTCGATACAGGTGCTGTTACGGCTTTTTCCGTCAAAGAATTCTCTGTGCCGGAGCGGGAACGTGACGGTGAAACGGGCCCCTTTACCAGGGCTTCCGTCAGCTGTCAGGCTTCCCCGATGGCGTTCAACAATTTTTTTGCAGATTGAGAGCCCGATTCCTGTTCCCGGAAACTCTCTTCTGGTATGAAGGCGCTGGAAGATATCAAAGATAACTGTCTGGTACTCCTCTTTGAACCCAATGCCATTATCCTCGATACAGAGACGGATGTAGGTCTGATTATCGTAGTCGTCAGGGAACATGATGCGCTGAATGGATATCTCCGGTCTGCGATGCGGATCAATATACTTCAGGCTGTTCCCGATGAGATTCTGGAAGAGCTGGCGGATCTGCAGGGGATCCGCCTCTATGGCCGGCAGATCCTGATCCACAT
>JAMOMO010000115.1 GCA_027067035.1 Desulfobulbaceae bacterium | reverse complement strand
GCCGATAGCAGCCAGCACATTACTCATGCGGTAATTGTATCCCATCTCGGTGTGTTCATAATGAACCGCCTCATCCCGTGCCTGGGTGGACCAGAACCGCACCTTCTCAATCAGCTCCCTGTCATCGGAAACTATCATTCCACCGCCCGAAGTGGTGATTATCTTGTTGCCGTTAAAGGAGTAAAATCCAGCCCTGCCAAAGGTTCCCGGAGCCCTGCCTTTATACGTTGCCCCAAGGGCTTCGGCTGCATCTTCAATCAGCGCAATGTTGTATTGCTCACAGAGCTCCCTGATGGGATCAATATCGGCAGGCTGGCCATAGAGATGGACAAGAACAAGTGCCCTGGGAAGACGGTTCTGCGCGTCACGCCTGCCAAGCTCTTCAGCCAGAAGTTCCGGGTCCATATTCCAGCTTTTCCTGTCAGAATCGATAAAAACAGGCCTGGCCCCCAGATAAAGAATGGGATTTGCGCTGGCCACAAAGGTGAAACTGGAACAGAACACGTCATCACCAGCCACTACGCCCACGTAACGTAATAAAAGATGGAGCGCTGCAGTACCAGATGTAACAGCAACGGCGTAATCCGCTCCCACCTCCCTGGAAAACTCCTCCTCAAAGGCATTGAGCTGTGGCCCAACCGGCGCGATATAGTTTGACTCAAAGGCTTCCCGAACAAAATCAAGCTCTTCTCCACCCATGTGTGGTGCAGAGAGAAAAATCCTTTTATTCACAATTCACCTGTATTGGAGATTATATTTGAGAGTTTGAAGCAATGGGTGATCATATTATTCAGAATAGATCAGTATATAACAAGCAGTAGAAAAGGATGAAAGGGCTGTCATGGGGATATTTTGCTGTCGGACCAGTTTTCAATGACAAGTCCTGGTACTCGCGTGAATTCTCGTACATTGCTGGTGACAAGTATTAGTCCCAATGAACGTGCGTGCCCCGCAATCATCATGTCGTAAGGTTCAATTGGTCGTCCTGTTCTGTATAATCCAGATCGAATCTGCCCAAAATGATATGCTGCCTTGTTGTCAAATGGTAATACTTCAAGTTGAGCTGTCATTGCTTCGATATCTGCCAGGTTACGCTCAACCTGTTGGGAGTGTTCGGCCCCAAATACCAACTCTCCAAGAGTAACGGTGGAGATGGAGATTTGATCTTTGTGCTGCTTGAATAGCTTTCTTATCTGTGCAGGCCGATTCTTGATTGTGTAAATAATAATATCAGTGTCCAGCATGTACTTCAGCATTACAGTATTTTCCGGACCTGATCATCTGGCTGGTTACGCTCCGACATGAAATCACTGGAGACGCCTTCAGAATCGAACCAGTCGTCCCAGGATTGACCTGCCGGGGTGATTATCCGTTTGTTCCCAATTGCAGTAATTTCCACTTCCTTGACTGATTCCGGAAAAGCAACTGCTTTTGAGAGGCGTACCGCTTGGCTCTTATTACTGTTAAAAAGTTTGGTTTGTACATTGGGCATGGCCTGACTCCTGAAATGAGTACTTCTTTCTTATCAGTATAGGACTGAAAATTGGATATGTCAATGGGATATACATGGTGCACAATCGCGGACAGCCCACAATTACACAAACAGCTGGCTTTCTTTAAAGCTCCACCTTAACCCACAGAAAGTACAGACTAATGTGGACCGGAGACTTATTGTTCCGGTTCAAAGCAGTTCAGATTCCCGCATGAGAATGGGGAGTGCATCCACATCACGCAAAAAGATAAGATCCGGTTCAAATTCATAGAGCCTGAAGGAACGGTCAAAGGTGGGATCGTTGTCCAAAAGTCGGATTGTGTCTTCGGCAAAATTGGCACCTCCTGCTGCAAAACACTGGGTAAAGGCAACATGTCGGATATTGATTTCTGTTACTTTGGGGTTACCTTTGGCATCTTCTTTCAGATCAACGGTAAAAAAGCCATGCCGTTTTGCACCGGTTTTTTGAAAAAGAACTTCCATAGCTTTTTCAGCTACTGCAAAGACATCGGGGTCATTCAAGAGCCTCCCGAACGAGGTGTTGCCAGTGATTCCGGATGGCGCTACTTTTGCCATTATGTAATTTACGCGTTCCCCCACTGCACCACGAAGCAACTCACCATCATAGTACAGCAACTTGCAGGCGAGATTACGGCCAGGTAAGAATTCAGAGCCGAGAAATTTTTCAACATCGGGGTTAATTGTAACCCAGTTCTGGAGATCTTGTGGCGACTTTACCTGTAACGATCCCAAACCACTGGATCCTTCGGCACTTCGGACCCAGAAAGGGAAAGGGATATCAAAGTCAACAGTCCCTGCCAATTCATTTCGAAGGAAAGAAAACGATTTGGGAACCAGGCCCGAGGGTGCAAGATGCTGAGTCATGGTGGCTTTGTCAACCATCTGACTGGCTATCTTATAGTCAGGAATAAGTGCCTTACAGGGTAAAGGGGATTTGCTGACTCTTCTTGACCACTCCAGTGCTTCAACTTCCGGTAAGACAACAGCATAGTCGATCTGCTCTTTTTTAATCAGGTCTTCTATGGCGGACCAGTAATCCGGGGAGTCGGCTCTTGGAATCAGGTGGGAACTGTTAAAGAGGTGGTCCTGATACAACCCTAGAGCATATTTATTGCAGTCTGTAGCAATAAATCTGTATTTGAGATATCGGCTGTAATTCCGGAGTGCAATGACAAAGCTTCTGGGGGTTGGACCGCCAACACCGTTGATAAGGATTGTTTTCATTTGGACGTTCCTTTTTTGTGGAATTCACTCAAATGGTGCTCTAAAGTGGGTTTTAGGCCTTTATGGATCGGGAGTTGCCATACCAATTTGCACCAGTCATGGTTACCCTCGATTAATTCCGGCCCTTTTTCAGTCACAGCCACATCCCATCCTATGGATTTATTAGCAGGTACGAGTAATGCTGCCTTGTTAACCAATGCGATAATGTCACTCCAGAATGGTATCTTGAAGCCAATGATTGGAACGTTGGTGATTGGATGAAGAGACACATCGCCTTTTGTAATATCACTGTATACTCCAGGACCGTTTATTACACCTGTGTGAACGTCTACTGCTGCAGCAAAATTGCCGGAAGCCATATTGTCTACAGGTGAATTTTCTGAAATTCGTAATCGAGCTCCCAGGATCTCAATATCATTATTGGGGGTCAGTTGTGTAA